>CALZJV010000337.1 GCA_945787595.1 uncultured Desulfobacterales bacterium
GATTATGGAAACGATAGAAATTACCGAAGCCCGCCGACTGGCGCTCGCCCGGGCCGGACTTCTCAAACCAGAGTGGACCGGTCTTCCCAAGCGCGCAACGGGTATCACGCTTCGGGCCCGCAAAGCGGCCCACCGAATTATCCGGCGCTTCGGTTACCTGCAACTAGACACCGTCTCGATCGCCGGCGCCCGAAGCCATGCAATCGTGCTTCTTTCGCGCCTCGAAGGATTCGATCATAAGCTGGCAGAGGCGTTGCTGCGTCCCCGCGCGCCGCTTTTCGAGTACTGGGGGCATGAAGCAAGCTGGATCCCTATTGAGCTTTATCCGGTCTTCGAATTTCGTCGCAAGGCATTTCGCCGTCATCCCTGGTGGGGGGATCTCATCGGGCAACACCCGAAAATTTCAGAAAATCTGCAACGACGTATTCGAGACGAAGGACCCATTCGCTCTCTCGATATGGAAGGCGGCGGCAGTCGCGGGTGGTGGGATCTGAAAATGGTCAAACGGGTGGCAACCGCACTGTGGTCATCGGGGGAGCTTGCCATTCGTGAGCGGCGGAATTTTCAGAGGATTTACGATCTTGCCGAACGCGTCATTCCCGAGTGCTGGCGGCAAAACGGCTTGTCCGAACCGCAAGCCATCGAGCAACTGCTTGTTCAAGCACTGAAGGGACATGGTTGGGCCTCGACCGGCACTCTCTCTCAAACCTGGCGGCTTACCAACCAACAAAAGAGCATTACGGCTGCCCTAAACCGCCTCGTTGAAAAGGGCATAATTGTCCCCTGTGTACTCGCAGGCGACGACAAAAAGAAACGTCCCGGTTGGATCCGACCTATCGACCTCGAGCTCGCAGCACGCCTCAAGCGTGTGCGACCGCGCGCTGCCCGGGGTGTTCTGCTTTCGCCCTTTGACCCGGTGCTTTGGGATCGGCGACGTGTCCAGCAACTGTTTGTTTTTGATCAGGTTTTGGAGATTTTCAAACCCGCACCAAAGCGCAAATATGGCTACTATTGTCTTCCGGTGCTTGCCGGGGATAAATTTGTGGGGCGAGTCGATCTCAAGGCCGATTGGAAAGCCGAAAAACTCAAGGTGCTTTCAGTCCTATTCGAAAAAGGGAACGTGATTGACAGGGTGAACTCTAATGACCGTGAAGCTGTGCGAACGGCACTTGACCGCTATGCGGCAGCGCTGAATTTGAAACTTGCCGGTAGAAGGTTATCCTGAAATGTAGGGCTAATTCTTGATTTTAATGATCACTAATACAATTGCAACTTCTAGTTAATTGAGGGTTCGGGGAGATTCTCAAAGCCGACGCGCTGCATGGATAATCGCCACCGTAACCGCATGGACTCGACCCTAAAGCATCGTAATGAATGAACAGTAATAAAAATGAAAACGGAATGTGGTGTGCAATGCCGGGATTTGATGATTAATAAAAGCCGCAGAGCAAATCTGTTCATCCATAACGATCCCTAATGGTCTCAGGCAGCATCCGTTTTCGGTGGCGATCATCCACTCCGCTATATTCATAGGTTTACACTGAAAACTCCCCGACCCCTCAATTAATTTTCATGCAAGACTCAGGTTTTACACCAGCCGGGTAATATCTTTGGCGACCTCCGGATAATTTTCCAAAAGGAGCCGATCATGCCCCGGAAACAACAGATCAGGAGAAGACACCCTTGCACGCAGCTTATCATATGTCCGCATCCATCCAACCAGATCAACAATGAGACTACTGGGCCAATCCTCCGCATAGTTGCGAAAGACATGGGCGCAGTCAGAGCCGAGGATAGCGGTACCCCTGTCGGTGTTCACTGCCACGGTCTGCAGCGCGACCGTGTGTCCCGGAGACAGGAGGCATTGGATACCGGGTAGAATCTCCTGATCACCATTAAGAAGGACCAAGCGATCCGTACCTTCGAGCGCAGCCAGGTAGGCAGTGGAGGCTGGATCTGATACCTGCTTGAATGGTGGCCTCCCGGCGACCGGGTCTGCCAGCCAGAACCGGTATTCATCTTCCTGAATGTAAATCGTTGCCCGAGGGAAAAGGCTTACGCCGCCGGCATGGTCAAAATGCATGTGGGTTATAACAACGTGACGAACTTCATTTGCGTTGACGTTCATCCGGGCAAGAACTTCAACGGGGCTTACGTATCCGTCAAGCTCTCTTTCCCCGGCCATTTGCGGCGTGACACCGGCATCCACGATCACGGTTTCGTCCGCCCCCTTGATGCACCAAAAATAATAATTTATTTTTTCAATTTTATCCCAATCCCGATACCACATCAGCTGGGCTCCGGTTCTGACAAATGGACCGGCATATTTCAGGGCATAAATCTCATAATCGGACATGAACCCCTCCTGTTGCTCGATATGATTGTTACACGACTTGAGTGCAAAACGCTCGATCAAGGTGTCGATCGTTTTAGTATTCGTTCTGTGAGAAGGTTACTAAAAAAATGAACGTCGAACATTGAACATCCAACATCGAATAATGTATTCTGTCAATTAAAAAAGGCTGTGAAAAGCAAAACCATCCTTCGAGACTTGTCCGCCTTTGGAGGATTCTGCGATTCGCTTGTTTTAGATTCGATAAAGCGCAGCGCCATCAATATTCGACGTTCGATGTTCGACGTTCAATCTGTTTGCGGTGCCGGCCAGGCGGAGTTTCACATAAGCGGCGCCGCTGGCCTGAAAAACAGATAGTTTAATCATCAAGAAAACGTGCCATTTTGGCGTAGTTTCATACGAGCGGCGCCTCTGGCCGCAAGCGTCCAGTCTGATCGAAAAAGAAACTCCGTGAATTCGTAAGGGGGGCCACCGTGCCCGCCGGCTTCGGATCATCGCATTCCCGGGGATATGGTCGGCACGGTGGTGCGATATGACGGATTCTCACTGTTCGCTGCAAGAGATCCCAATATTGTCCTATCTTTCAGATTCACACAAGGTTAGTTATGGGCCAGGGGTGTCAGGAAGGCGAGTCGCTAAATCCTGAAACCTTTGGTTCCTGACAACATGTTGTCAGATAAAACCCGATAAAGGCCTATAATCATGCATTTTTCTATCAGAGGCCTTTCTCCGACCGCCGTTGCAGATAAATTATTGACTGTTGTTGTTATTTTTTATATGGTTCTCTCAGCGTTTGATGCTTTTAACGGCAACCGGGAAAGCAACCTTCGAATCATGAAAGCCAAATTCAGACTGGCCGGACGTGGCGGACAAGGCATCAAATTTGCGGGAAGTTTTCTGGCCAGAGCCGCCATGAAAGCCAATTACCATACCACAGTGTCCGTGGACTACACCCCTTCGGTTCGCGGCGGACCGATCTTTTGTGATGTTGTTATCGGTTCAGCGCAAATTTCCTACCCCTTCTGCGACCGCGACGCCGACGTATTACTGATGTTGGATCAAGAGGGCGCCCGAAGAGCCAGCGAAAGTGTCTGCCCCAAAACAGCTTGTTTTGTAGATACTCACACCGTCAAGGATCCTGAAAAATACATCATCCGGGGACTGCTTTTTCGATGTCCATTTTCAAAATGCGCTGATGAAAACAAGATCACCGGCGCAGTCAACGTCCTCACCCTGGGATGGCTCTCACAATATATTCGTCAGAAAGCTGCCGTAGGTGAGTTGCCGGCCCTGGAAGATGGCCATTACCGTCAGGTGATAGAAGGCCTGCCGCGGCGTTTCAGAGAAGTCAATTCACGGGCCTTTGAGCTTGGAAAAATGCTTTTCGATGAAGCGCCCGTAAAATCAGCATAACGGGAGGGTATGATGTTTCCCTCAAATCGAAAACCCATTCTGGCTCCGCCACAGATCAAAAAGTACTATCGCGTTATAGTGGACAGCGAACAATGCGACGGTTGCAGTTTATGCACAGCCTTCTGCCCATTGGATGTCCTGGAAATTGGCGCTCAAACCAACCGCCGCATGCTCCACTTTGCCGTGGTTGCAAACCCTCTGAACTGCCTCGGATGTGAGCAGTGTGAACGAATCTGTCCCGGCGCTGCCATATTTGTCAACGAGGTGGAAAGCGAACTGGAGGCCTTGGTGTGAAAAACGACAGCATCAGCGTTGAATACCAAAGCCCCGAGCCCGCACCGGTTTTAAGCACCGGCAATCATGCCTGCGCCGAAGGTGCCCTGGCTGTAGGTTGCCGATTTTTCGGCGGCTACCCCATCACGCCTTCATCCGAAGTTGCGGAACTGATGTCCAAACGCCTGCCTATGGTTGACGGCACGTTTGTGCAGATGGAAGACGAAATTGCTTCTATTATGGCCTGTCTGGGCGCCTCGTTTGCCGGGGTAAAAGCCATGACAGCAACATCGGGTCCCGGCCTGTCACTGATGGCAGAGAGCATCGGTCTGGCTGTCATGATGGAAGTTCCGCTGGTAATCGTCACGGTCATGCGGGGCGGACCCAGCACCGGGCAGCCCACCAATGCCTCACAATCCGATGTTTATCAGGTGCGTTATGCCTCCCATGGCGATTATGAACTCATCGTGCTGGCTCCCGGCTCGGTCCAGGAAATGTACGAGCTGACCATTCGGGCTTTCAATCTTTCCGAAAGCTACCGAACCCCGGTCATAGTGGCCGCCGACGGAACCCTGGGACAGATGATGGAACCTCTGTCCTTGAAGCCGGTGGTCAAGCAGGTGCAGCGGAAAGCGCCACAGGTATCCCCGCAGGATTACAAACCCTTCCAGGTCCTGGATGAGGACCTGGTACCGGCCATGGCCGTCGCCGGCACGGACTATGACTTTTACGCCACCGGTCTCACCCACGATGAAATGGGCAATCCCCGCATGGACCCCGAGTCAGCCGAAAAGCTGATTACGCGTCTCTGCGCCAAAATACGCCGGGTACGCAGCCACGTCAACGACTGGGAGACATACGGCTTGGATGATGCCAAGCTTGTGGTTCTGGCCTACGGGGTCAACGCCCGTGGTGTTCGCGAAGCCGCCGAACGGATGCGCGCTGAGGGACATAAGATCGGAATGGTTCGGCTGAAAAGCCTGTGGCCTTTTCCGGATGAACTCATGGATAAGCTTGGGCGCCAGGTTCAAAAGGTCGTCGTTTCCGAGCTGAATAACGGCATGCTTATTCGGGAAGTTGAACGTTTCAGACATCGCTTCAGTGTTGCGGGAATAACGGTTCCGACACCGGTGCCGTTGAGACCAAGCGAGATTTACCATCGTCTACTCGAGGAAATCTAAAACCATGCTGCAGCAATCCACCGGTGATGGACATCATCAAAGCGAACACCCTCTGGCCGAGATGCTGAATCTACATCGATTTGTATTCTGCTCAGGTTGTCTGATCGGCACGGTCATCACTTCCCTGGCCACCTGCTTGAAGGAGGAGAATCTGACCGCCCGGGATTATGCCATCGTGTCCGGTATCGGATGCACCGGACGAGCGAGCGGCTGTTTCAAGGCCCCTGCTTTTCACACCACCCATGGCAGGGCCATCCCCTTTGCTACCGGCCTGAAGTTGGCCAAGCCGCGCATCAAAGTGTTTGTTCTCTCCGGCGATGGGGATATTGCCGCCATCGGCGGCAATCACTTCATCCATGCCGCCAGACGCAATATCGATATCAGTGTGATCTGCGTCAACAACAGTGTTTACGGCATGACCGGCGGACAGGCGGCCCCGACGACCCAACTCGGCGACATCACTTCCACCACACCCTATGGGAACGTTGAGCCTCCCTTCAATCTGGTCGATCTGGCGGCAGCTTCAGGCGCCACCTATGTGGCCCGCTGGCCGGGGTACGACACCCTGAGGCTTCAAAAAAGTCTGCGCAAAGCACTGAATCGCAAGGGCTTTAGTTTCATCGAAGTCATTGTTCCCTGCTTCACCCAATACGGCCGTCGCAATCGCAAAGAAGGAACGATCGAAATGATGGAATGGCTGCGTGCAATCGTTGATCTTCGGGTGGGATGCCTGCCCCACGAGGCGGTTTTGGATCTAAACGGTGGTCTCGCGGTTTGCGGCGAGTTTGTTGAAACAGATGGGATAGGATTCATTGAAAACCTTCAAAAACTTCGCGAACGTGTCAAAGAAAGGAATGCCGGGAAACAGTAGTTCAGAGGTCAGGCCAGCCGCTGACCTGAAAAGTGTACCCGCCTTGGCGGGAGGGCAGTTTGATCTAAAAGGAGACTTTGAGCTAGCAGGGTTTCATACGAAGATAAAAGGCAAATATCGAATACTGAATGTCGAATGTCGAAGGAAGGAATTCTATCGATTTTAATAAATAGATCGAGCGAAGCGACATCCACAAATATTCAATCTTCAATTCCGGCTCGGCCGGGTAAAATAAATGCTTCAGATTCAAGCCACTTCGAGGAGTCAGTGCCATGGACTTGGAGAGCTCAGCTCCGATTAGAGACGACGCTGCGGTAAAGCCTGATGTCGGTGTGTTTCTGTGCAAGTGCGGTAAAAATATCGGCGGCAGTGTCGACGTCGACTCGCTGGCGCTAGCAATCGAAGACATACCGAGCGTCAAACACATCCAGGTTAACACCTATACCTGTTCCGAGCCCGGACAGGCCGAAATCGAAACGGCCATCGCGGAGCACAAGCTGGAAAAAATAGTGATTGCCGCCTGTTCTCCAAGGCTGCACGGCTCCACCTGGCAGGAACTGCTCAGACGCAGCGAACTGAACCCGGCGGTGGTGGAAGTCGCCAACATTCGCGAACAGTGCAGCTGGGTACATCTGCATGAAAAAGCAGAAGGCACTCAAAAGGCCCTTGAGTTGGTCCGGATTGCGATTGCCAGGGCCGAACTCCTTCAACCGGTAGCCGAGCTGACAGTCCCGGTGACCCAGCGTGCCCTGGTAATTGGCGGTGGGGTGGCGGGAATTCAGGCGGCCCTGGATCTTGCCGATGATGGTTATGAGACGGTTCTGGTGGAAAAAAGCCCCACCATCGGCGGCATTATGGCGCTGATCGATAAAACCTTTCCCACCATGGACTGTTCCATCTGTATTCTGGGACCGAAAATGGCCGATGCCGGCAAACATAAGAACATCAAACTGATCGCCAATGCAGCGGTATCCAGCATTTCCGGTTATGTCGGGAACTTTGAGGTTAACATCCGGCAAAAAGCCCGCTATGTGGATGAAACCCTTTGCACGGCCTGCAACGATTGTGTCGAAGTCTGCCCGGTTGATGTGGTCGACGAATGGTCGGGCAACCTCGGGTGGCGTAAGGCCATCTATATCCCCTATCCCCAATCAGTTCCGGCCAGCTATATCATCGATGAAAAGAACTGTCTGGGGCTCTCTCCGTTGACATGCGGCAAATGCATCGATGCCTGTGATAAAAAGGCCATCCTTTATGAAGACCGCGACCGGGACTACACCTACAAGGTTGGTGCCATAATTGTTGCCGTCGGTTTTAAGCCCTTCGACGCCAAACGCATTCCGGAATACGGCTATGGCCGATTTGACAACGTTCTGACCACTCTGGAGTTTGAACGCCTGATCAACGCGGCCGGTCCCACCCAGGGCGAACTGGTACGGCCGTCTAACTTTAAGGCGCCCGAACGGGTGGCCTTTGTTAATTGTGTCGGCTCCCGCGATGTACGCTTTAATCCGTACTGCTCGAATTTCTGCTGTATGGAAAGCATCAAGAATGCACTATTGATTAAAGAGCACTGGCCGGATGTGGCGATTACCATCTTCTACATGGACATCCGAGCATTCGGCAAAGGCTTTGAAGAGCTGTACCGCCGTTCCCGTGAGGAAGGGATCCGCTATGTCCGCGGCCGCCCCTCAAGAATTCTGCAGGATCCGCGCAGCAACAATCTAAAGGTGATGGTTGAAGATACCCGTTCAGATGAAGTTCTTTCAGAGGAATACGATATGGTGGTGCTCTCGGTAGGTGCCGACGGTCCGGATGCCGTGCCGCTGCCGTTGGCCAGAAGCCCGGAAGGCTTCTACATCGAGGCCCATCCAAAACTAAAGCCGGTGGATAGCCCCAGCGACGGTGTTTTCATTGCCGGCGGAGCCGAGGCCCCCAAGGATATTCGTGAAACCGTGACCCAGGCCAGCGCGGCAGCCGGACGGGCGGCCGGATTGCTGCTGAGAAGAGAGGTGCGCATTGAACCCCTGTTTGCCGTAGTGGACACGGAATCCTGCAATATCTGTGGTATTTGCGCCAGCCGCTGCCCCTATCAGGCGATCAGTGTCAGCAAGGAGAAAAAAACCCCGGCCCGGGTCAATCCCGCTCTGTGCAAAGGATGCGGTACCTGCGCCGCTGACTGTCCCCAAGACAGTATTACCATGACCAATTTTACCGACACCATGATCCTGCGTCAGATCGATGTGGCCCTGCAGGATAACCCCACGAATAAAGTCCTGATTTTTGCCTGCAATTGGTGCTCCTATGCGGGAGCGGATCTGGCCGGCACCAGCCGAATCCAGTATCCGACCAACACTCGCATCATCAGGACCATGTGCTCGGGAAGAGTGGATCCGGATTTTGTTAGACACGCCTATAACCAGGGCGCCGGGGCGGTCATGCTGACGGGCTGTCGGCCCCAGGATTGCCACTACATTTCCGGCAACGATTTTGCCCTCAAACGCGAAAAAAAGATTCGCCGCTGGATGCTGAAAAACGGCATCGCCGAAGAGCGCTTTCTCATCGCCTGGATGTCTGCTGCCGAGGGGAAAAAATTTGCCGAGACTGTTGGCCGGATGAGCAAGATTGCTCGAATGGTAAAAGAGGCTGCAGAAAGAGCGGCGTAAGGCTAAAGGTTTAGGGTCAAAGGCAAAAGGAAATACATAAAATTTATGCAATTTAGGCAGTTTATCATAGGCTTATGGAAGCGCTTGAATTTAATGAAATCAAACGTCTGCTGAATGTCTGCTATCAATGCGGGACCTGTGTTTCCTCCTGCGCCGCCGGGCTGGTCAACCCGGAGAAGAATATTCGCAAGCTGGTTCAAAACCTGATCAATGCCGCAGATGAATCCGAGCTCGAGAAAAATGATCTTCTATGGCTTTGCACCAGCTGCTATCAATGCGAAGACCGTTGTCCGGAGGGTGTCCCCCTGACCACCCTGCTGATTCGGTTGAAAAACATGGCAGTTGACAAGGGCTTGATCCCGGCCTCCGTGCAAAAGGAGATTGAAACCCTTGCGGTCCACAGTTTTATATACCCGCCGGCGAAAAGCATTATTTCCCGCCGCAAACAACTGAGGCTTCCGAAGCTGCCGCGTCCGGCGGAAGCTGAAATGCAGACATTAATTCACTTAGCTCGGGTGCCGGTAAAGAGCAAAGTAGGCTGAAACCTGAACACTCATATGAAACTACAATCGAACGGTGGTGCCCGAATCAGTGCACCAACTGATGATTATAACCACTAAACACTCGAAAAAAACGAAAAATTATTTTTATTTTCGTGTACTTTCGTGTTTTTCGTGGTCAACAATAGCTTTTAGAGGCGCTTGTATGAAACTTCACGTGGCCGGAACAGCGAACCGCAGAATATCGAATATCGAACCGCAGAATTACGAAGGATGGTTTCGCTTTGCTCAATCTTTTTATAAAAATAGATAGAATACATTCCTTCGACATTCATTATTCGATATTCGATATTCGCTTCTTCAAAGTTTCTTTTTCGATTAGACCGGCCGTTTTCTTGTTTGGCTACGTCGCTGACACCTGACACCTTTATTTTCTGACAATATGTTGTCAGAAATGGGCCAATTAGGGCCTAAAACGCTCACAGAATTAAATATCAACGCCGGGAGATTAAACGACTTGAGCGATCTGACTGAAAACAGGGACCTGGGCAGCATGCGCTTTGCCCTATTTATCGGCTGCACCGTGGCCTACAAACTTCCCCACATCGAAGCAGCAACCCGCTACGTCATGGATGCCCTGGACATTTATCCGGTGGATCTGCCCTTTTCCTGCTGTCCGGAGCCTAATGGTGTCCACTCCTACAGCTCTGAGTTGTGGTATACGCTGGCTGCCCGCAATCTGGCGCTTGCCGAGGAGCAGTCCCTTGACATCGTCACGCTATGCAACGGGTGTTATGCAACTCTCAAACACTGCCGCGGACTTTTAAAAAGCGACTCGCGGTTGCAAAGGCGCATCAATGGCAAACTAAAATCCGTGGGCCGTCAATTTACGGGGGAAAGCCGGGTGTCTCATTTTTACCAGCTACTCTATGAGCAGGTCGGATATGACAGGCTGCAGCAACTTGTAACAAACCCGTTGCATGATCTTAAAATAGCGGTTCACTACGGCTGCCACTGCCTGCGTCCCAAGCAAATGAACCCACCTGAAAATTCTGAGAATCCGCAATGGTTGTGGCAATTTGTGGATCAGGTACTGGGGGCCGAAACGGTCCACTATCTCGACGAAACCCAGTGTTGCGGCGCAGGCCTGCGGGAGATGGAACAGGATACCGCCCTTGCCCTGACGCGGCGTAAAATCCAGCAGATTGAAGAGATGGGCGCCAACGCAATTCTAGTGCCTTGCCCCACCTGTTATTTACAATTTGACGCCGGGCAGCGACTGCTGATGCGCTCAGATAACAAAGGAATCCATGGCACCGCCGTTTTTTACCAAACCGAACTCCTCGCCATCGCCATGGGCGCCAAACCGGAATCCATCGGAATGAAATTTCATATGATTAAGCCTGACCTTAACATGCTGCAGAGCCAAAAAGCCAACCCCGCAACCAGAATGCCAACCATGATCACCTGACACCTCTGAAAAGCCGCACCCATAAATCAAATCTAAATTTTTAGACGCCAGATCTTGCCGGCCAAAGAAAGTTAAACGGAAAATAGTCTTTCTGCTGTCCAGAAGGAGTTAAATCTTAAAGGACCTGCTTTTTCGAATGGATTAGCTTGGTAAATAAGACTTAATGATCAGACCGTATTGATCTCATCGATGCCGAACTTTTCGAGTTTCTCACGTATCAGCTTGATGTTAAACGGCTTAACGATATAATCATCACAACCAGCCTTAAGACATGTAAATACATTTTGTTTATCAGATTGAGCCGTTACCATGATAATAATTGACTGCCGCACTTTTTCGACTTCAAGAACCCTTTCGAAATCTCTGAGCGCTAACAAGACTTCAAAGCCATCTATATCTGGCATGTTGATATCTAAAGTGACCAAATCAAACGGCCTACCAGTCCTCCATGCTTCTTTAAATAAATCAATAGCCTCCTCACCGTTGTCGACAGCTTTGCAAATCCCAAAACATCTCATGAGGGAATTCATTTTTGACCTGGAAACTAGTTCATCATCTATTATAAGAATCTTCATGATAGCCTCATCCAAAATTTAATTTTTTATATGTTTTTAACATACTTTTCAAATCGATTAAACTCACTTTTTAACTGCTCCAGCAGACCCCGCCCATCACTAATTTTTCCGTTAAAATATACCGTATAGTCATTAAGTTAAATAGTAATATCTATTCAAGCCAAGCTTATGAAAGGATAGTTTTTCATTCATAATTATCGGTGTTTTTATGAATAACTTGACCCAGGTGTTGAACTAAATGCTCAAATATTCTACTTAAAAGATACAGCACGTCCGAAGAGGTTGCAGAAGCCATCCGTTTCCACGCTTCAGATCGGGCTCTCTATATTATCGGTGAAACCATGGATGTGAACGGTGGTCTTATGATGGATTGATTGATTTGAATACCGTGATCTTTTTTTAAGGGAGAATCTTTCGATGAGCAAAGCATTTGTCAAAGACGACGATACCTGGCAGGATCCGGAAATCGAGATAGACCCCCGGGCGGACATTCCGATCGGCAGCCGCAATTATATGACCCCACGGGGGGTATGTAAACTCCGTGATGAACTTAACGATCTGGTCCGGCATTCGCGCCCCCAGCTACTGGCAGTTATCAACCGTCTGACCCGCGAAGGATCAGGCCGGACGGATGCGACCTATCGCGACACCCGCAAATCTTTGCACCGCCTGGAAAATCGGATCACCTTTCTGACCGGTCGGCTGGCGATCACGGAAGAAATCGACCCCCTGGACCAGGGCGGCGATAAGGTGCGTTTCGGCGCGACCGTGAGTGTGCAACCGGACGAGGGCCCGGAAAAAATTTACCGGATCGTGGGCATCGACGAGACCGACATCGAACGAGGGCACATCAGCTGGACCTCGCCGCTAGCCCGCGCCCTGCTGGACGGCCGGTCGGGGGACGTCATCAAGGTGCGCACACCGGCCGGTCAGCAGGAATTGGAAATTGTTGAGGTTCGTTATTGCGAAATAAAATAGGGACCGCCATTAAACCCTATCCCAACATCTCACCGGTTTCACAATAATGTTTTAATGCTTCCGCAAGAAATATCATCGCCAATTCCAACTTAACCCGGATTGTATCTTCCGCGATTGCATTGGCCTCTTCATCTAAAGCAGTGAACACCATATGCCAGGTGCATCTTGACACCTTCTTTCCTATTTCTTGAAATCTGACGTTTAACCTGATGACCGCTTTGCCGGCAAGATTTAATTGGAATGAAATATGAAAATTATCCGGATCATGAATGGTCGTCAGCCAGGTGGTTGTCAACGGTTTTTCAAAAAAATGAGGGCCGGATTTGTCTTCATTAAAAATGCAATCGATTTCATTCACTCCGCTCTTGGAATAAATCAATTGATAGTCCCATCCCGGTATCCATCTCAACTCTTCCACCGGACATGCCAGTGGAAAAATCCTGCCCGGTGATGTCTTAATTTCTTTGATTACAGCTGCCTCAACCCGTTTATTTTCTATTGCCGGTTGATAGGTAATGGTATGATTTTTTGACATTTCAACTCCCTTTTGTATGGTGAATATTGTATTCGTGTCTATAATATGGTTAAAAACAAAGGTATCGCCCTAATCGATAATCTGATGCTATCTTAGGGAGCAGCATCAGTATTGAGAATTAACGAAAAAGTGTTGTTTGAATGCGAAATAATGAAGGTATCTTCATTTCAGCCATGTTGCCTTATCCATTATCAACCTCTGTTGACTTGCTAAATATTCTCCTAAAATACGCTTCAGGATTAGGGATTGATGAACAAACCATCATCTCCGAAGCCGGCACAGACCTTTCTGCCTATCGGCTCAAGGAAGCACGAATTCCAGTACACACCTTTCACACGATTTGGTCGTTTATTATAAATCGCTCCGAAGACCCCGATTTCGGGCTTCATTTCGGTGAAGAATCACACATATTGCTAAGTAGACATTTGCTTTATGCCATGATGATGAATTGTGAAAATGTGGCGCAAGCTATTCGGAAGAATTTTCAATACCATAAATTGATTATGGACATCATCCGGCCCATGATAAATATTGAAAGCACCCTGGCGCATTTAACCTGGGAAATGGGTCATCCGGCGTTATCCCCCGAACGACATTTATCCGAGTCTGTACTCGTATTGTTTGTCTTAATGCTCCGATTACTCACCGAAGACCAATTTATATTGACGGAGGTTCGATTCAGCCACCCCTGGCCGGAAAACACAGCCGAACATAAACGGATTTTTCAAGCCCCCCTGATGTTTGGTCAAAAGAGCAATGAAATCGTGATATCCAAAAGCTGCCTGAACAACCCCATTCTTTTGGCAAATCCCAAGATCATGGAGGGTTTAGAAGAACTGGTGCAAAAAGCGCTGCGCCGTGCGTATGCCCTGAACTCATGGAGGGAAAAAGTTGCCCAAATTCTATTCAAAGCATTACTTCAGGAAAAAAATACCGATATCGATACAATTGCCAAAAATCTCGCCATGACCACACGCAATTTGCAACTTAAATTAAAAAAAGAAGGTGCCTCTTTTCGAAAACTTCTCGATGAAGTCAGAAAGAAAATCGCCGTCGGTTATCTAAAGGATGAGGATGCTTCGATCTGTGAAATTGCCCTACTATTGGGTTTTGCCGAACAAAGCGCTTTTCACCACGCCTTTAAGCGCTGGACGGGGGAAACACCCGGGGAATATCGCAGGCATCTAGTTAGTGCCCATCCATAAATTGCCGTAACCAAAAATGGGCACCTGATGGTGTTTCCTATCCAGAAATGAGGATTTTTGCCCAAGGTCAAGGAAATCAAGCGCTTGTGCGGAGGCGTAGTTTACTACGCCGCACAAGCAAG
>CALZJV010000338.1 GCA_945787595.1 uncultured Desulfobacterales bacterium
CAGAATACAGATTGGACAGATAGCTCAATTCCTCAACCTCTTTGATCCTCCTACACCTTCCATTGAGCGATGTCTTACTCTATGCGCTACGCCCCATGCGCTATGCCTTTTTTGCCCGCAACCCGCAACTCGCAAGTGCTTACCAATGCTTCATTCCTTCCAGAGGTCGACATCGACAAGGCCCAGCCGGGCGGCATATCGCACCAATTCGAGCGTGCTGTGAAGCCCCAGTTTATTCATGATGTTGGTTCGGTGATTTTCAACGGTTTTGGGACTGATGAAAAGCTTAGCGGCCGCTTCTTTGGCCGAACACCCTTCGGCCAGCAGCACCATAATCTCCTGTTCCCTCGGCGTTAAGGTCTCATATGCCGCATCCGTGATTTTCAGTTCTTTTTCCGGAGTTTGCATCAGTTTCTGGACCACCGCATGGGACACAGCACCGTCCATGAAATATTCACCGTTTAACACCTGCGCGATTCCTTTCAGGAGCCTTTCGGTGGCCGATTCCTTGGTCATATAGCCGGTGGCCCCGGCCTGAAACGCCTCGACGATGTAATCGACTCTGGAATGCATGCTGACAATCAAGATGTGCGTTGACGGCGAGATGCTTCGGATCTCACGGGAGAGTTCTAGACCGCTTTTATCCGGCAAGCCCAGATCCAACAGGACCAGATCCGGCTTAAGATTTTTTACCATTCGGATGGCATCGCGGGCATTTCCGGCTTGCCCGACCACTTCATATTCGGTAGCGGGTTTAAGGATCGTTTTTAAACCTTCCCTGACAAGGGGATGATCGTCAACGATTAAGATGTTTTTCTTTTTTGTCACTATTTTTCTCCACACAGGGCAGCTTTATTGAAATTTTGGTGCCCTGTCCCGGTTTCGATTGCAGTTTCATTTCGCCATTCAGCAGTGTGACCCGTTCCTGCATGCTGCGAAGGCCCATTCGCTTTTCCTGACCGGCCGCGGCAGCCCGCGCCTGCAGATCAAAGCCCCGGCCGTTGTCTGCGACTCGAAGGATGATGTTTGGAGATGCTGCTGTCAACTTCAGGGTCGCCCGGCTGGCGGCAGCATGTTTGCGGATGTTGGTGAGACCTTCTTGAACCAGGCGGTAAAGATTGATCTGAATGCCATAATCCAGCTTTAAGTTTTTTAAACCGGCGGACTGAAAATCAACCGGCAGCCCCCAAATTTGAGTAAAATCCTCGCAGAACCGGTAAATCGTCTCCACAAGCCCCAGTTTCCTCAGACCAGGAGGACGCAAATCATAGGCCATATTGCGCACACCCAAAATAGTTTTTTTCAGTGCTTCGCAAATTTCTTTGATCCGGTGCGTTTCCGGTAGTCGGCCATTTAGCAGCTCACTATGAATTAAGTCACACGCCATTTTGGCTACGGAAAGGTCTTGGGCCACCGTATCGTGCAGCTCACGTGAAATCATGTGACGCTCATCTTCCTGGGCCTGCATCAGTTGTTGCGACAATTCGTGAATTCGTTCTTCGGACGATTTGCGGTCTGAAATATCCGCCATAGCGCCCTCGTAGTACGTCATCTGACTGTCGCTGTCATGGATGATGGTGCAATTGATGCTGGCCCAGATAGACCTCCCGTCATGCCGGCAAAGTCGAACCGCAAAATCGTGAACAAAGCCTTGCGCTTCCAGCAGGCGTTGGAATTGTTCGCGATCATCGGGATCGACATAAGTCTCCAGGGATTTGACCTGCAGCAGGCCATCTCGATCCGGATATCCAAGGATGTTCAACATGGCAGGGTTGACATCCAGGATCAAACCCTCCGGTGTAGTCTGGTAGAGTCCAATCGGAATACTGTTAAATAGATCCCGGTAGCGTTTTTCACTTTTACGCAGCGCTTCCGCCGCCCGCTTTTGTTCGTCTATATCGCGAATTACGGTGATTCTGACGTCCTTGCCTTTATATCGCATCATCTTGCCGCGAATCTCGACGTGAAATTTGGACCCATCCTTTTTTTGGGCGATGGCCTCATAGGGTTTTTCATAGCCTGACAGCATGTTGCGCTCGACCAATTCTTTGGACTCGGAGGCGATGACATCGGTGCCGAATATCCCGATTAACTCATTATAATCATAACCGAACAATTCAGCTGCTCTTTGATTTACATCCAGGCAGACTCCTTTTTCGGAAATGAAGATGGCCTCAAATGTGGCCTCAGACAGCGCCCGATAATGTGCTTCATTTCTCATCAGATCCTCCTGGGTGTTCATGCGTTCGGCAATGTCGCGCAAGGCAACAAGAATCTTCTTGCGACCTCCTATATAAATCTTTCCGTGCTTATTTCTCCCGGGAAAACCGTATTATCTTTCTTTTTAAAGTAACGCAAAGACACCCATTCGGGAAATGCCTCGTCAACTGTGATCTTTTTAACTTGAGACCTTGTTTTTTCTTTCTCGGCCGAGATATCCTCGAGGTTTAATTTCAAAAACTCTTCTTTGGAATAACCGTAAAGATCTAAAGTCGCTTGATTGGCATCCTCGAGCCGCCCGGTCTCGGCATCAAAAATCATCACCGCATCCGAATCGTTTTCGCAGTTTCGACAACGCGGCGGCGGTTAAAATAAAAGCTGTCCTGAAAATCCGGCGCTATAAAACGTGTAAACGAAGTGGTTATCAAGGACCGCCTATCCACGACTAGCAATTTAGCGCCGGTAAGATTTGCCTCCACCACAAGGGCGTTTTTATCCAGGGTAAAATAACCTACAGGCGCGAAGTCAAACAAGTCAGAATACTTGTCGTGCGCCTCCGCCAGTTGCAGCTGCGTCCGGCGAAGTCCCTCGTTTTGCATTTCCAGCTCAGCTTGATAAACCTGCAGCTCGCGAATCAGCTGCTGGATATCTTCCGGTGAAATATTGCTAAGCGCCTGCGGCTTTTCATGCAGTAGTGCTTCGGCCCGATGACGGAGGGCTTTCAATCGATGTGATTCGGTTCCGGACTCTTTCATGACCTATCCCAATAAAATAAGCCCGCGTATAGACAAACTTATGGAGTGTAGGAGTCTAATTTAACTTAATTTCATCTCCTCTCCTCAATTGAGAGGGTTTGAATCTAATTTGCTAGATCATGCCATACTATTTGATAAATAACCTGGAATTTGTCAACTATTCTTTTCACGAGCCTGTTTACGCGACGTAAAACCAGGAAAAACTCCAATTCATCATGTTGATCCTGTCGGAAAAAAAAGTTTAAAATTGTGCGCCATATCTTCTTTATGTGTGAGCCATATTAATTCTCCCTGATCATTCCGTTCCCCGGGACCTGATAATCAACAGGGGGCGATCCACCCGATGCAAAAGCCCGGCGGCAACACTGCCGTAAAAAACTCTGGAAAGACCCCCGCGGCCATGACTGGCCAGCGCGATCAGATCCACGCCCTTTTGAGCGGCCATGCTTATTATCCCCTCCACCACCGGGCCATAGATGACGTGGGATTGACTTTCGATGTTTTTTCCCCGGAATTCTCCCTGAATCCCCTCCAGGTGTGTCTCGGCCTGCTTTTTCGCTTGATCGGACTCCTGGTCTGATAAATTAATGAATGCGCCTTCAGGTGTGGTGATCGACTTGTACTCGACGACCTGCAAAAATATAACCTTTGCTTTGTACCGTTTGGCCAGCTCCTCCACATGAGGTAATATCCTGTCTGCTCTTTTTGATCCATCCAGCGGGACTAAAATTTTGTGGTACATGTCACCTGCCTCCTTTCGATTAAAATGGTACTGATGGCTTATTCTTCATAGGCCACCGTGCCTGTTGGTCCGTCTCGTACTACTGATTCTATTTTGAAAAAGTTTCAGTTTCTTCCGAAAATTCAATGGCTTCCCGATATGTCGTTATTATTTCCCGGAGAGTCTTTTTTTCAATGGACGCTTGAAAGATTTCCGGTAAAAAAGATGCACGCACACTCGAGAAGCCATTCAGATACCGCCTCGAACTTCCCTTTTAAAAGTATAACCTTTAAAGCCTGTTGGGCATTACATGGTTTAATCATTATGTGTTGAAGTTGAGAGGGTATCCCTTTCCTTTTACTGTATATCATTTTAATGTATAAAGGAGCATAAACTGTGCCAGAAATATAAGGCACAAATAAATTGTTTAATAACAAAAAGTTACCATTTAAATAAGGGTGGCGCCATAATTCTTGTCAATCTGAAATAGAAAAATTCCAAAATTTTTTTCGCAAAATTTCGAAATTATGAGTATAAATTTTTCATTGCTCTGACCGTCTGCTGAGTTAGAAAGATATAATCGTGGGAAAGAATTTGCCGCATACAGGCATCTATGGACTCTTCGGTGCTGATTTTCAGGTGTATGTCATTTTGCGCGCCTCTCTATCATTTCCGGATGTGATGAATGGATACGATTTTAATATTCAATTTAGACAGGATTTACAGGATTATCAGGATATTCTTGGTTTAGTGCAGCAATATCTTGTCGATCCTGTTGATCCTGTCAAAAATAAAAATTCCAATGCCATTAAGTTTTATCAAGCAGAGCCGCATGGGCGGCGGCAAGACGAGCTACAGGTACGCGATAGGGTGAACACGACACATAAGTCAAACCGATCTCATGGCAAAGTGAAATTGATTTGGGATCACCGGCGTGCTCTCCACAGATCCCACATTCCAATTCAGGATTAACGGATCGGGCTTTTTTTACGCAAAGGCCCATAAGTTGGCCAACGCCATCCCGGTCGAGAGTGGCAAAGGGGTTTTCCGGCAAAATGCCCGTTCGCATATATTTTATCAAGAACCCTGCTTCGGCATCATCTCTGGACATGCCAAAGGTCGTCTGGGTTAAATCATTGGTGCCGAAAGAAAAGAATTCCGCATATTCGGCAAGCTGATGGGCAGTCAGTGCGGCCCGGGGGATCTCAATCATGGTACCGAACTTGTAATCTATTTCAATGCCTTGTTCCCGCATCACTTTTTTGGCCTCGACCTCCAGAATTTCGCGTTGGGCTTTTAATTCATTGACGTGGCTGGTCAGTGGGATCATTATTTCAGGATGTACCTCGACACCTTCTTTTGCAACCATACAGGCTGCCTCAAAGATGGCACGTACCTGCATGGTGGTCAGTTCCGGAATCTGAATTCCCAGGCGTACGCCACGCAAACCCAGCATAGGATTGCTTTCGTGTAAACTTTCGACTCTTTTTAGAATCTGTGTTTTTTCTCTGATCTGCTGCAAAAGTGTATCGACCTTCTCAAGGGTATCGGCATGCTTGAGGCGTATTTTGAGATCGGTGAGATCATGGTATAATTCCATATGATCGGGTAAAAATTCATGCAACGGCGGATCAATCAGCCGAGTGATTACCGGCAGTCCATCCATTACCCGGAAAAGACCGGCAAAATCATCTCTTTGAAACGGCAGCAAGGCATCCAGGGCTTCCCGGCGCTCGATCGGCAGGTCGCTCATGATCATTTTGTGCAGGTAAGGCAGCCGTCGGGCTTCGAAAAACATGTGCTCCGTGCGGCACAAACCGATTCCCTCAGCGCCATAAGTCCTCGCACGTTGGGCATCGTCAGGATTGTCGGCATTGGTCCAGACACCCAGACGTCGAAATTTGTCGGCCCAGGAAAGCAGCTTAATCAGCCAGGGATCCATAATATCGGGCACCATGGTTTTAATTTTTCCGCTATATACTTCTCCGGCCGTCCCGTCTAGGGATATCCAATCACCCTCTTTGATGATGGCATCGTTTATGCTCATGTGGCGTTTGTTGATATCGATCTTCAACTCTGATACGCCGACCACTGCAGGCTTGCCGAACTGCCGGGCAACCAGTGCTGCATGACTGGTACGCCCGCCCCGGCTGGTCAGAATTCCCTGGGCTGCCAGCATACCATGGACATCATCTGGTTTGGTTTCGGGGCGCACCATAATGACTTCTTTATTGTCTTCTTTGGCCCACATTTCAGCTAAATCAGCATCGAAGGCAACGATTCCCACCGCGGCACCGGGTGAAACATTCAGACCGGTGGCCAGCAGGGCCCCTTTGGCCTTGGCCGCGGCTTCGGCTTCACGTTCAAACTGGGGGTGTAAAAAGAAATCGACCTGCTCCGGCGTGATACGTAAAACCGCCTCTTGTTTGGTAATCAACTTATCTTCGGCCATTTCGACTGCGATGCGGACCGCCGCCTGGGCAGTGCGCTTACCGCTGCGGGTTTGCAGCATCCATAACTTTCCCTTTTCAACCGTAAATTCCACATCCTGCATCTCGCGATAATGCGTTTCCAGTCGTCTAACAATTTGTTCAAATTGAGCATAGATATCCGGCATCTCACTTTTTAACTTTGGCAGGTCATTGGTCTGACGGATGCCCGCCACCACATCTTCACCCTGGGCGTTTTTCAGATAATCCCCTTCTATCCGGTTTTCCCCGGTGGTGCCGTTGCGAGTCAAGGCAACACCGGTCGCGCAATCGTCACCTGAATTGCCGAAGACCATGGTGACAATATTGACGGCCGTTCCCAGATCATGGGGAATAGCGGATGCATTGCGGTAATCGACGGCTCTTTTGCCGTTCCAGCTCTTGAAAACAGCATCGATTGCCATTTTGAGTTGTTCGTGAGGCTCGCCGGGGAAATTAGTGGTGGTATGACGTCTGAAGATACGTTTGAAATCTTCCGTTAATGCTTTCAAATCTTCAGCTGCTAATTCGGCATCGGTTTTAACGCCCGCTCTGGAGCGGCAGTCATTAATTTTTTCTTCAAAGACTTCATCGGGT
>CALZJV010000339.1 GCA_945787595.1 uncultured Desulfobacterales bacterium
GCCCGACTATATTTTTGTCAAACCCATGCCGGAAATTTCCCTGGATTATTTTCTACCCGTCGATGTTTACGGCGATGATGCTTTCACGCCGGAGATTGAGCCACCGGTACCTTTCTCAATGGGAGTGCGCCTTAATAACACCGGCCATGGAGTGGCTAAAAATCTAAAAATTGATTCAGCCCAGCCCAAAATTGTGGAAAATGAGCAAGGTCTTTTGGTGGGTTTTAATATTGAAGCCAGTGAGGTCAACGGGAAGTCATCCGCCGACAGTCTTCTGGTGGACATTGGTGATATCGATCCTGATGGTGCCGCAACCGCCCGTTGGAATATGAGCTGTACGCTGTCCGGCAAATTCGTCGAATTTACCGCCGGCTTTTCTCATTCTGATGAGCTGGGAGGAGAGCTTACATCCTTGATATCGGATGCAGGCACTCATTTTCTGGTCCATGATGTTTTGGTGGATCTTCCCGGTCGCGATACCGTCCGGGATTTTTTAGCCAAAGACGCCGATATTTACCGGGTTTATGAATCTGATGCTGTCGATACGGAAGTCACGGATCAGTCTGGTTCATCAACCCTGCAGATCACCGGCAATACGGGCTCCTTAACGATTCCGCCGACCACCGGCTTCATATATACCGGGCTGAATGACCCGTTCAATGGTCAAAAGTCTATCAAAGACGTTATCCGTTCCGATGGCAAGGTTATTAAAATTGAAAACGTCTGGATGTCCAAAACCCGCGCCGAAGACCACAGCTGGCGCTACTTCATTAACTTGTTCGATGTCGATACTACGGGCACTTACACGATCAAATTTGCGGAAGCCGCCGACTTACCGCTTCCGCCGGTGCTGCAGTTCATTGAGAACCGCGTAGGCCTCGAAGGCCTGCAGGTTTCAATAATGGTGGAAGCCGACGATCCCAACGGAACAACCCCGGTGCTTTCGGCAGTACCGCTTCCGGCCGGTGCGGATTTTACGGACCTGGGCACCGGCAGCGGCATCTTTAATTGGACGCCCGCATTAGGCCAGGCCGGAATCTATGAAATCATCTTTAAAGCCTCGGATGGCTTTCTGGCGGATACCCGACGAGTAGTTCTGACGATCAACTCAATCTATGATAGCGATGGTGACGGCATGCTGGATGCCTGGGAAATGCAGTACTTTGGGTCCCTGGACCGCGACGGAACCGGGGATTTTGACCAAGATGGTATTTCGGACCTGGAGGAGTTTCTATACGGCTCAGATCCGACCATCGAAGAACATGCACCGACCACTCCCGTAATTATTCTCCCCCAGGCGGATGCACAGGTCAACATATTGCAGCCGGAGTTAGTCATAGAAAACAGCATCGATGAGGACGGCGAAGCATTGACCTATGAATTTGAAGTCTTTGCCGATCCCGCCCTAATGGTCAGGGTAGCCGGCGCTGATGACGTTGTCCAAGGTGCCGCAACAACTTCCTGGAGCGTACCTGAAACGCTCAACGACAACAGCCGTTACCATTGGCGCGTCAGGGCCACCGATGGGTACAGCTTCAGTCTATGGGCTTACGGCACCTTCTTTGTCAATACAATCAATAATGCGCCCGGACCTTTTTACATCAGCGGTCCCGCGGACGATACGCAAGTTGATATCCGCACACCTGTACTGGAAGTCACCAATGCCGCGGACGCGGATGAAGATGAGATTACTTACACCTTTGAGATATATGACGACAATACCCTGAACAACCTGGTGGTTTCCGAGGCCAATATTTCCGCGGGACCGGATGGCACCACTTCCTGGATGGTTCATTCTGCGCTTGCAGATAATACTTGGTATTTCTGGCGGGCAGTGGTCACCGATGATCACGGCGCCTCAACTGAAACGACCGTGGGCTCTTTTCTGGTTAACACAGCCGATTTGGTGCCGGATGTCCCGCAGCCGGCATCTCCGGCCGTCAATGGTGAAGTCGCCCTTCGACAACTGGATCTGGTTGTGACCAATTCACCGGATGTGCAAACCCACAGCTATTATTTTGAACTGGACAAAGCCGACACATTTGACAGCCCGGCAAAGCTTGCATCAGAGGAAATAACGGAGGGTGCCGATACCACTGCTTGGCATGTCTCCGGACTGGATGACAACACTTGGTATTTCTGGCGGGTCAAGGCCGGTAGCGGGTCTGCGGAAAGCGGTTGGGCGCAAAGCGCATTTTTTGTCAACACAGCTAATGACGCCCCGTCGTCCCCGACACTCAAAAATCCGGGCAGGCGGGCCTGGGTCGGGTCCTTAACGCCCTCGCTGGATTTAAATCCTTGCATGGACCCGGACGCTGACAACCTTTCCTACAGATTTGAAATTTATAGTGATGAGGACCTGACTGCCTTGATCGAACATGGAGTGTCTGCTACTGCCCAATGGGTGATCCCTTCGGAATTGGCCGATAAGACCCGCTACTTCTGGAGAGCCCAAGCCGAAGATGCCCATGGCCTAACCAGCAGTTGGATGGATACAGCCTCCTTTTTCGTCAAGTATACCGGACCGGTTGAACCACCGGCCGAAATAATCGTCAAGGTGTCGACCAGCCTCGGTAGCGAACTTTCCGGCCTGAGGATTTATGCTTTCACGGAGCTCGGTTCTTATACCGGAAAAAAAGCCGTTACGGATGGAACCGGAACCGCCCTTTTTGATCCCACGGATTTCACCGATGGCAGCTACAAGTTTAGGGTGGATTATTTGGGTTACCATTTCTGGTCTGATTCGATCCTGTTACCCGGTACCTATCGGGCGGATGTGGTCATCAGTGAAGAAACCGCTGAGGTCATCGTCAATACCGGCGCCGGATCATCCCAGGGAGTTAAGGTGTACCTTTTTTCGGCAAACGGCGCTTACCTCGGCCTCAATCAAAAGACGGATGAAACCGGACAGGTAACCTTTCAGCTGCCCACCGGCGTATCATTTAAATTCAGAGCCGACATTCTGAGCGGAAAGTACTGGAGTGAGGATACCACCCTCACTACCGGCGGAGCAACCACCGTTGGCCTGGAGGCCGGCGGCGGTGTTTTCCAGGTGACCTTACAAGAGGAACCGGATGTTCCCATGGCAGGAATCAAGGTCTACCTTTTCAGTCAAAGCGGCAGCTATCTGGGATTAAATCAGGTTTCCGATCCCATGGGACACGTGGCATTTGACGTCCCCGAAGGCACCTATAAAGTGCGAAGTGATTTTCTGGGCTATCAATTCTGGAGTCCGGAAACCCATGTGACCCTAGACACAAATATTGATTTTACCATCGCCCATCAAGATGCGATCATCACCTTAGACAACGGAACTCCGGAAATCTTCGAACCCTTGGCCGGGATAAACGTCTATCTTTTTACACCATCGGGTTCGTACCTTGGGGAAAAACGGGTCACCGATGAGAACGGACAGGCTCGCTTTCATCTACCCCGGCAATCCTATAAAATCCGGGCGGATTTTCTGGGACAACAATACTGGTCGGATGTTTTCACCTGGACGGACTCCAATGTCACCATCCCTATGGCCGATGTCGAAATCACCGTGATCGGTGGCGGCTTTCCCGCACAAGATCAGGCCGTGTATGTATTTTCAGCCTCCGGTTCGTATCTGGGTATTCGTCAAAACACCGACGGCGACGGCAAGGTGGTTTTCCGGCTGCCGGAAGGAGAATACAAATTCCGCGCAGATTATCAGGGCAGTCGGTATTGGAGTGCGATTGAAGCAGTGACCGCCGATCAACTGAATGTCACCACGATATCAACCGGCGGCGGAAGTTTTGCGGTATCGGTTTCAAAAGGCGATGCCAAACCCCTGGCAGGTGTCAAATGTTACGTATTCAGTGCGGATGAGGCCTATCTGGGCATGTACGGGGCCACCGATGGCGACGGTCGAGCCTTTTTTGATCTGGCAGACGGAGATTTTAAATTCCGGGTGGATTATCTGGGAACTCAATTTTGGAGCGATGAGGCCAAGGTACCGGAGGTATTGTCGACGGATATGGCCATTGCGCTTGAGACTGTGGAGGTCACCGTGAGCACGGGTGCGGGTGCTGTTGAAGGCGTGAAGGTTTATCTTTTCTCTGCAAACGGCAGTTATCTTAGCCGCTACCAAGAGACGGATACAGCGGGCATCGTGTCCTTTGACCTTCCGGTTGGCAGCGACTATCAGTTCAGGGCCGATATTCTGGGCAGCCGGTACTGGAGCGATGTACTGAAGGTGTCTGGCGGCGTGACCAACTTGGTAGAGATTGACGCCGGCGGTGGGGTTTTGCAGATGACTGTACAAAAAGAAGAGGACTCACCCATGCCGGGATTAAACGTGTATCTTTTTAATGCCGCCGGCACTTATCTTGGCCGGAACGCGACAACCGATGCTTTCGGGCAGGTGGAATTCAGTGTGCCCGAAGACGTCTACAAGCTGCGGGTGGATTACCTCGGTTATCAGTTCTGGAGCGGGGAAATTCTGGTTGTCGAAGATACCGATTTGGAAATGCCGCTAACACACCGTCAGGTTGAAATTACCGCTGAGGCATCATTTCAAGGCATGCCGGCACCAATTGAAGGGATCAAGCTTTATCTGTTTTCTCCCACCAATTCATATCTGGGTAAATCCATCCTCACCGATGCAGAAGGCAAGGCCATTTTTGATTTGCCACAGAAGGACTACAAGGTGCGGGCCGATTACCTCGGTCAGCAATTCTGGTCTGAATCTTTTATCTGGCACCCCACGCCGATAGACATACCCATGGCCGATGCCGAGGTTACGGTTACCGGAGCCGGTCTTCCCCGACGGGACGCGAAGGTGTATCTTTTTTCCGCATCCGGAGCATACCTTGGCATCTCAGATACCACCGACGTTGAAGGTAAGGTGAAATGGCGGCTGCCCGGCGGTACCTACATGTTTCGAGTGGATTATCAAGGCAACCCGTACTGGAGCACTGAAGAAACACTGACGGCCGATCAGATAAAGCCGGTTATCGTTTCAGTGGGGGGCGGGTCTTTTATGTTTACCGTCTTAAAATCGGATATCGAACCTCTGGAAAGCGCTAAATGCTATGTGTTCAGCCAACAAGGCAATTATCTTGGTATGCTAGGGTCAACCAACAGCGAGGGACAAGTCTTCTTCGATCTGGCGGACGGAACCTACAGGTACCGGGTGGATAACCTGGGATACCAGTTCTGGAGCCCGGTGTACGATATCCCCACAAATTTATCCGGATCATTAAACTTTGAGCACCAAGATGCGGTTGTTACCGTAGAAGGTGTGTACCCAACCACCGAACCGTTAGCAGGATTGAAGGTTTATCTTTTTACACCGTCCGGTTCATATCTGGGTCAACACCAGTTGACCGGCGGCGACGGCCAAGCGACCTTCAACCTTCCCGATCAGCTCTATCGAGTTCGCGTCGATTATCTGGGGCATCAATTCTGGTCCGAAGATTTCCGGTCACTGGATCCCACGCTGACCATCAATCGGGGGTTGATCAAAATCCACGCCCAGCACACCGGAGTGGATGTGACCGGTGCCAGAGTCTACCTGTTCGATGAGAACGGTTCCTATCTCGGGTGGAATAAAATCACGAACGCATCTGGCAGCGCCGAGTTTATATTGCCGGATCGTACCTTCAAGTTCCGCCTTGATGAAAACGGCCAACAACACTGGACTCCCGTGATCCAGGTAATTGCCGGTGAGGAAGGTGTGGTTGAGGTCGATCTCGATCAATAAGCAACCCGGAATATGGAGCCAAAGAAAGTAATACTATCGTGAGTTATTTTATTCACGCCCCTGATTGCACATCGCGAAGACATGGAGGGATATGAAGTATATCATAATATTTAGAAGTAGCAGCCTTCTGATCACAACCGTCCTGATACTGGGTTTGTCAATCCAGGCGCCCGCTGCTGCGGGAACCTTTACAACCTATAAAACGAATGAAGCCAATAATAGCATTTCTGAAATACCGCAGAAGTTATTCAATCGCAAACTCCAGCAACATGACTCCTCCTTTGCAATTTCACCGGATGAGGTTTTTTACAAATTAAGGCAAAAGCAAAAGATCACCCTCATTGATGTACGCAATCAGGGGGACTTCGAACGATTGCATATCCCCGGATCGGTAAACATTCCTTTGCATACAATCAAAACCAAGCTGTTTTTAAAGTTTTTTCCCGTTGTCCTGATCAACGAAGGGTTCCATTACAGTCCACTGCAAAGTGAGTGCCGGCAACTTACAGACGAAGGTTTTAAAGCGTTCATTCTAGATGGCGGTCTGCTGGCCTGGAAGCGCAGAGGAAGCCGGCTTGTGGGTGATCTGTTTGCACTGGAAGATATGAAAACAGTCTCTCCCCGGATATATTTGCAGGAAAAAGATTACGAAAACACGCTGGTGATCGACATTTCACCGGTTCAAACGGAAATCTCCAAGCAGTTGATGCCTTATTCAAGGCACCTTCCGGTTTCGGCTGACGCGGGAGAATGGGTTCGAAAACTTGACCGAATCATCATAAGCCATAAAAAAAAGCCATATCTATCTATCCTGGTTTTTAATGATACCGGTGAGGGGTATGAGGGATTAGATGGGGCATTAGCCGATGTATGGGAGAATACTTTTTGCCTGCAAGGTGGTCTCGCCGGTTATAAGCGATACTTGGAAGATCTAATCCTTTCCTGGCGACCAAGGGATAACCGTATCAAGACCAACAGTAAATGCAGAACCTGCAGTCAGCAAATTGAAGAGCATATAA
>CALZJV010000340.1 GCA_945787595.1 uncultured Desulfobacterales bacterium
TATGCGGAGAGTGTAACCAATCAGGTGTGGGGCTTTCTTGCACGCCGCCAGCTTGTGGGTATCATCGGAATTCTGTTTATGCTGTTTTTCAGTTCCATGGCTTTCACCGTGCTCGAAAACGCCATGGCCGTCATATTCTCCCATAGGGCCAGAAAACACCGTCGCCATTTACTGATTTCTGCCATCATCCCGTATGCCTACATTTTTCTGCTAGGTCTTGGATTATTAATAATCACTATAGTTGCTGGAGCACTAGGTGCGCTGTCGGACAAACATTTAATTCTTTTGGGCTGGGATTTGAGTCTGGAAGGCACTTCCAGATTTATGCTGTACTTGTCGGGTATGGCGGGGATGGTGATCATGCTGACGTCTTTGTATCTGGTTATGCCCGTAGGACGCATTCCGGTCCATTATGCCCTTGCCGGTGGTGTAACCGCAGCGGTACTGTGGGAGATTATCCGTCATATTCTGGTCTGGTATTATTCGTCAATATCCCTGGTCAACGTGATCTATGGTTCCCTGGCAACCGCGGTGGTAGCGCTGCTGAGCATCGAGATTGCAGTTATTATCCTGTTGCTGGGCGCCCAGGTGATTGCGGAATTCGAACACAGCATCGTTGAAATGGCCGATCCCGGTCAATCGGAGCCGGACGACTGAAATTTGTTCTAATATGTCAAAGATTTTCGGTGCTGATCGAGTAAAAAATCTGAACATGACGAAAATCAATTTATTGCCGCCTCGCCGCCGAAGTATCTGCTTTTAAATATTGACGCCCGCCGGAAAATCTGAGATAGAAAAAGTTATTTAAAAAGCGATAGAGGATTAGAACTTGGTTTTTAAACGGTTGCGATGGTTCCTCCTGTTTGTATTCGCATTGTTGCTATGTTTTGGATCAGGCGCTCGGGCGGATGAAGACAAAAACGAGGATGACAAAAAACGACACAAATGGTTTTTGACCGTCTATGGTGGCGCCCACGCCCAGGACGATATCGCAGATGTATTCGCATTCAAACCCAAATTCGAGGATAACGACTATATTGCCGTGGCAGCTCTGGCACGGGAATTCTGGCACTATGAAAAATATATCAGCTTTGAAGTCGAAGGCCAGATCGGCAAGCACTTCAACAACGACACCTTTTGGGAATTTAACGGCCTGATCATCGGACGCTGGCATGCATTTCCCTGGAACAAGTACGTGGACACCAGCTTTGCAGTAGGCGATGGTTTTTCCTATTACACCGAAATTTCTAAGGTGGAAGAAGATGATGACGATGATGCCCAGAAGACGCTCAATTACCTCATGTTCGAACTTGCCCTGGGTCTACCTCAATATCCGCGGTGGGATATGGTGGTGCGCATCCACCATCGCTCGTCGATTTTCGGATTATACGGGGCCGGCGGATCAAATTATGTATGCGGCGGCATCAAGTTCAGTTTTTAAGTGCTTCCCAGAGGTTATAACCTGAGCTGCAATATCGACTATTCCAATACCGATTGCGCTCTCCTGCTATTCATCCTCATTGACAACCAAAATGGGAGGAATAAAATGACAGACTTAAAAGAAAAAGCCGCTTTTATCTGTACCAAGGATACTCTGGATGGGGCCTATCCTTCACTGGTAATGATGGAAATAGATGATGAAAAGCTTATTGAAGGCGTGCCGGTGTGGACCGCTGAGGATTTTATGAAATATGCCAGGAACTGTAAAATCTGCTTGTTCACCTGATCCGGTTGTTTCAAAATGATGATAATTTGATTCGCTCTGAGGCACCTGATTATCAATACATTCCGGCAATGACCCTCCACACTTTAGGAAACCCACATGCGAATCACTTCGATTCGCAATTTAAGTGACAGATAATAATTGACCAACCCAACATAATTGCTTGCTCAGCACTAGGTCCTTAGGGTTCACGAAGAAATAAATTCACGATTTTAGGCGTTGAGGCGTCCGATTGGCAAGGCGCGAAAACGCAGGAATATCTGGATATTCCGAGCTTTCGCAACGCCGCCAGGCGGGATGCATCGGCGGCTTTCATCGGGGGACTGCTGCTGTATATCTGCTCTTTGGCACATCCCGCTAAAACCAGTCAAAAAAGTGCGATACTCAATGCGATCTTATTTTTCATTCCGTCACCTCCACAGGGTCCATGCCTGCCGGTCGACAGGTATTTCGAAAATGGTTTTATCAATGATTAAAGTAGTAAAGAATCCTGGCCAAGAGAACCGGCTTTTCTTAAACGGAATAAAATTAGCTGGACAAAAAGTTTAAAGCTGATTAAGTGGAAACATAAACTAAAGTAAGGTTTTTCTTTAGTCAAAAATTTCCTTATGAATAATTCAAAAGGAACACTTTCATGGACCCACTCTGGATACTGGTCGCTTTCATCCTGGGTTTTGCAGTCAACCGTGTGGGGCTGCCGCCGCTGGTCTCTGGGAGTGACACTGCTGTTGTTTTCCATCGGGTTGAAACTGCGGCTTCGCAGTCTGGCGAAACCCGAGATCTGGGCCGGTGCATCAATTCACATGGTGGTTACCGTCATTATTTTCGCAGCCGGTATCCACGCCCTCGGTCTGTCAGGGTTGTCGGTATTCAGTGCGCTGGACTTCAAACTTTCATTGATGATTGCCTTTGCACTGAGTTTTTCCAGCACAGTGTTCGCCGTTAAGGTGCTGGAAGAAAGGGGGGAGATGTCTTCCCTCCACGGCCGCATCTCCATCGGCATTCTGATCATGCAGGATATCTTCGCTGTCCTTTTTTTAACATTCTCCACGGGGAAAATCCCCTCACCCTGGGCCATCGCACTGGTTGGCGGCCTTTTGATTGCAAGACCGCTGTTCTTTGCCATTTTAGACAGGGTCGGCCATCGGGAACTTCTGCTGCTTTTCAGTGTATTTCTGGCCCTTGGGCTGGGAGCCGGCGGCTTCGAATTTGTGGGGTTAAAACCCGACTTGGGGGCTCTGGTTGTCGGTGTCCTTGCAGCAGGTCATCCGAAAGCAGAAGAAATGGCAAAGAGCCTTTTAAGTTTTAAAGATCTGTTTCTCGTCGGTTTTTTTCTCAGCATCGGATTGTCAGGAACCCCCACGCTGCAGGCAGTCGGCATTGGCGGACTGCTGACGGTAGGCGTGATCTTCAAGGTCGTCCTCTTCTTTCTCCTGCTCACCAGGTTCAAACTGCGGGCCCGAACGTCCCTGCTGGCATCATTCAGTCTGGCCAACTACAGCGAATTCGGTCTACTAGTTGCTACTACGGGGTTCAAAAACGGCTGGATAGGAAGTGAGTGGCTCACCATCCTGGCCATCGCCCTGTCGATGACCCTCGTGCTGGCATCACCGTTGAATTCCTTTGTCCATTCAATTTATTCACGATTTTCCGGACGATTGAAACCATTTGAAACCAAAACGCGACATGCCGAGGACCAACCCCTCGATCCAGGCGATGCGAAAATCGCGATCTTCGGCATGGGACGCGTCGGAACCGGTGCTTATGACGACATGCGCCGACGTCATGGTGAGGTGGTTGTTGGGATCGATTTCGATGAAGAAACCGTCAAGAATCACCTTGAAGCCGATCGCAAGGTCATCCTCGGTGACCCTACGGATCATGACTTCTGGGCCAACGCCCGCCAAGGTGGGGATAAGATACAGATGATCCTGCTTACCCTTCCGGAACACACGGCGAATATGACCGCCGTGGCCCAGCTGACTGAAATGAAGTTTGCCGGATCGATTGCCGCCACGGCAAAATTCGACGATGAGGTCGAAGAATTGAGAAAAGCTGGTGTGCACGCCGTCTTTAATTTATATGCCGAGGCCGGATACGGCTTTGCGGAACATGTTTGCGAAGCCATAGAAGATAAAGCAGAGGGCAGAGAACAAAGTGGATAGGATGTCGACATCGAATGGCAGAAGATAGAAGGCATGGATGTTTATCAGTGAACAGGGCAAAATGCGGCAGCGATTCGACCGAAAGCAAATGTTCAGCCACTAAGACAAAGAGAAAATGACATGAATACAACAGGAATGAAACCATACATTTTTAATTTAATTCTGGCACTAATGGTGACAGGAATTATAACTTCAGCAGGTCAGGCAGCCGGAGACATCCATCTTTCCAGGGGTCAGAGCGTCTACGTTTCGATTTATTCCCACATCTACAGCGGAACTAAAGCCCGCCCTTTTGATCTGGGTGCAATTCTCAGCATTCGCAATACGGATGTAAATCAACCCGTCACCATTGTCTCGGTCAAATACTATGATACCGAAGGCAACCTGCTCAAAGAGTATTTGGATGAACCATTACAGCTAAAGGCGCTGGCATCGACGCGTTATATTGTAAAAGAGGACGATAAAGCCGGCGGTTCGGGAGCAAATTTTATCGTCAAATGGAAATCAAATAAAAATGCAACTCCACCGATCATTGAAGCAGTCATGATTGGGACCCATTCCGGCCAGGGGATTTCCTTTGTTTCGCGGGGGCAGGTGATTGAAGAGCACGGGGAGTAAAAGAGAAGAAAATTGAAGATTTATTGGTTTCCCAGGCTCCCTATCTATCTGATGAGTTCTTCGTTGAGCTGCCGTGCCATAATTCGCTCATAAAGCATCGGCGCAAAGCGGTTGATCCAGTATGTCAGCTTACCTACCGGCGTTAAAACAAGTAAATGCTTTTTCTTTAGGATGCCTTTATATACTTCCTCTGCGACACTTTCAGCGGAGGCCGGCATGCCAATCATGGATTGTGGATGAGTGGTTACCCGGCCGTCACCTCCCAGTGCCCTGGTTTGAAGGCTGGTTTCGACAAAACCGGGACAAACCAGCATGATGTGAGCGCCTGTGGTCCTGATTTCCGATCGCAGCGATGTGAAAAACCCGTGCAGGGCATGCTTGCTGGCACAGTAACCGGTTCGCCCCAAAAGCGGGGAAATTCCGGCCAAACTTTCAATGACGATGATGATCCCCTTACGTTCGATCAGGCTTTCCATGGCGGCTTTGGTGCAGTGTAACGAACCGAAAAAATTGACGTCCATGACGCGGCGATAGACACTGATCTGAGTATCGACGAAAGCACTTCGCTGGGTGATACCGGCATTGTTGACCAGGATGTCGATACCGCCGTACAGGTCAGATATTTCTTTCATCGCCGATGTGCATTCGTCTTCATTGACAACATCACACCGGATAGCCACGGCACCGACACCGATGGACCTGAGTTTGTCCGCTTCGACCTGTGCGCCTTTTTTATCAATATCCAAAAGACCGATTCTGGCTCCTTCCCGGGCAAATCTGCGGCAAATGGCAGCTCCGATTCCGCTGGCCGCACCGGTGACGACGACCACTTTATTTTTAAAACCGTCAAAACCCATTGCCAATACCCTCAAAATGTCGGACGAATTCCTTCTGCTATAGGACAAAATTTGTTCTTCGTGATGATTCTTTTGTTCCGGTTTATCATGGTTAGGCCTTTATCGGGCTTTTTCTGACAACATGTTGTCAGAAACTTAAAGAATTCTTTTGATTTCAAAAAGACGGAGCGAAGCGACATCCACAAATATTCAACTTGCAATCTTCAATTCCGGCTCGTCCGGGTTTGGGTTTTTCGTCCTAAATCCAGATTGAGTGATAGCCCCCTGATTACTCTACAGATGAATCCCCGATATCTGCTTGATAGACGTCAGGCAGGGAGCGATATGAAAAAATAAACGCCGTGATGAGTCCGGCAATGATGTGCCAGATCCCCCACCAGGCAACAATGATTGCCATACCGCCAAGGCCTTCAAAAAAATTAAACACCAATACCAAACCCAGGCCCGAATTCTGGATACCGACTTCAATTGACACCGCCCGGTTATCCCCCTCGCTTAAACGGAAAAGACGGCCGGTCCAATACCCCAGATTTAATGCCAGGGCATTGTGAATAAGCACTCCGATGAAAACCAGCCCAACATAATGGATAAAATTTTGCCAGTTGACGGCCAGCGCAGCGATGACAATGCCGATAAAAAATATCAGTGAAAATAGTTTAAAAGGCTGCCGAATCTTGTCAGCCAGGTCAGGAAACAACCTTGATATCAGCATGCCGATGCAAAGCGGTATTCCCAGGATAATAAAAACAGTAATGAAAACGTCCACCGGACTAAGATGAACCGTCTGTAGGATGCGGGCTGTACCCGGATTGAGGCTGCCCCACAGGGAAATATTGAAGGGGGTCATAATGATGGCCGCCAAGGTTGAAACAGCGGTCATGCTCACTGATACGGCACAGTTACCGCGTGCCAGATAGGTAATAATATTGGAAAGATTGCCGCCGGGGCAGGCTGCCACGAGAATCATGCCCAGGGCGATTGACGGCGGTAGTCGTAAAATCAGGGTCAGCAAAAAAGTAAAAGCCGGTAAGAGAATGAACTGCGCACCCAATCCGATGCCCGGTGCTTTGGGAGCAATAAATATTCGCTTGAAGTCATCCAGTTTCAACTCAAGGGCGACGCCCAGCATCATCAGGCCGATGGCGGCATTGATCACAAAAAGCCCCTGGGGATTGAAGTTAAGTCTCACCTGGTCGAGCGCCGCAATGTCCATAGAAATCCTCTCAATCAATAGGTTTAACTATAGGCCGGGGCCATTAAGCCGGATGTCGGAGACCTCAAAAACATCAGGCATGGTGCATAAAGCAAATGTTTTTTGAACTGTATGATCGGATAGAAGCTCTAAAAACCCGGTATCCGGTTTTTTACCCTCGGCCCTATCCCCCTTTAATTTGCGCTTCATCATCAAGCCTACATTTCCAGCTTCCCTGTACGCGCCGCCGTCCACAGCCAGTTGCCGGGAGGATCCACGTTGGCCACTGGATCTACCACCGCATGGACCACCGCGGGTTTTCCCGAAGACTGAGCACGCTCAATCGCCGATTTTATCTCCGAACCCTTGTTTACATACTCCCCGTGGCAGCCCATAGCAAGGGCCACTTGATCGTATCGGACCGGTGCATGCTCATGACCGAACCAGTCAGCTTGCCGACCGAACATTCGCTGCTGAGCTGTTTTCTCCATCCCGTAAGCTCCGTCGACGGCCACAATAATGATGACCGGCAATTTGTTGCGAACCGCGGTTTCGAGCTCCTGGATATTAAAACCAAATGCGCTGTCTCCGGTTACGCAGTAAACCGGTTTGTCCGGATGGGCCAGTTTGGCGCCGATGGCATACGGCAGACCGGTACCGAGATGACCGTAGTTCATTGAATAAATAACCGTTCTCTGCGTTTTGGAGACATGATAATGCAAATTCCATAGGGTTGTGTTGCCGCCATCCATGACAAAAATTGCGTCCTGGGGAAAGATGTCGTTGCAGACTTTTAATATCTGACCGGTCAGCATGGGAGAGCGCTCCATGTCCTCCACCGAAGCGTCGAGTTCCTTCTGCCAACCATCCTGCACATTACGGAACTCGGCAATTTTGGCGTGGGGTTCGCGCTTATTGCTAAGTTTTTTTACGGCATTCAGTAACTTATCCAGAATGACTGCAGCATCACCCACCAGCGGTACATCAACCGGCCGGTTCAATCCGATGTTCGTAGGTTCGGTGTCAATCTGAATCAGTTGTTGGGTTTGCGGCTCTCCCCACATCGGAGGCCTTCCCCACATATTCAGCTCCCCGAGTCGGGTACCGACTGCCAGAACCATATCGGCTTGGCTGTTGGCCATGATTCTAGATAAACAGGTAGGGTGAAAACACAGTGGATGTTCATCGGAAACGATCCCCCGTGCTCTCACAGTATTGGTAACAGCACATCCAAGGTATTCGCCCAACTCCCGCACCTGGTCTCCCGCGCCGGCACGCTCTGCCCCGTTACCACAATGGATGTTAACCAGATCTGCCTGCGTCAGCAATTCTGCGGCTCGGCGGATGGCTCCCGGATCATAATTAGCAGGTTCAACGACACGATATTTTTCGGGATTCCAGATCTGAACGGCTTTATCGTCCCTTCGTTCGCCCAGGATATTTTCAGGAATCAAAATATGCACGGGTCCCGGACGACCCGAGATCGCTACACGAAAGGCGTGACGCACCATATCGGGAATGCGAGTCCAATGGTCTACCTTGCCATTCCATTTTACCGCCGGTTTAAAAATATCGAGATGACGGCTGACCTGCATACCCCCCGATGGCTACCACAGGACTGCCTTCAGCTTCGGCACACATCAAACCGGCGAGAAGATTGGCGGCTCCCGGACCGGCACAGGCCATGGCCACCGCAGGGCTTCCCGTCACCCGCGTATATGCATCGCAGGCATGGGCGGCCGCCGCCTCGTGGCGAGGCACGATAAGCCTTATGCCCAGATCCTTACCGAGTCGCTCAAGCGCTTCAATGACCATCATATAAGTTCCATCCGTAATTGCATGGATAAACTGCACGCCTTCGGCATGAAGGCATCTCACCAGAAGTTCACCTCCGGTTATTTCGACCATATGATCCTCCATTGTTAAGTTTCGGGAATTGGTCTAATAATTTTGATAGCGGGAGAACGAATGACTATCGAATATTGAATATTCAATCATTTGAAGAGGGTCGAAATATCTCAATTCATTTTTTTGATATCAAATGCAAAAAAATTACTTTTATGGGCCTATACACCTGAGATCTAATAAAATCAGAGTTCCATCAGCTGTCCGCCGGTAACATTGATGGCCTGCCCGGTCATATAAGAAGATTGGCCGGAGGCCAGAAATGAGACCAGGTTGGCCACTTCGTCCGAAGTACCCAATCGCCCCAGGGGGATCGTTTGAACCATTTCCGTTTGACGATCTTCTGCGGTTGAATCCAAGATTTGTGCTTCCAGCTCGAATCGCCATTGGGTAAAGTCCGTTGTAATAACACCTGGACAGACGGCATTGACCCGAATACCATTTCCGGCGAGCTCCCTTGCCATGACTTTTGTCAGCATAACGACCCCTGCTTTGGCAACCGCATATGCTCCGTTATACAGCGGAGGAACCTTTGCAGCCCTGGAAGCGATGTTAATGATTGTACCGCCCGTATCCATCATCAACGGAATAACGGCTTTTGAAACCCGAAACACCCCGTGAAGGTTCACATCCACGGTTTTCATCCAGGCATCTTCATCATACGTGTGGATGGCATTGGGAACCCCCAGTACAGTACCCGCATTGTTGCAGAGAATATGTATATGGTCAAATTTTGAAACCACCACATCTACCATCCGTTTGACTGACGTGCTACAGGTCACATCCACATCAACAAATAAAGCCTGTATTTCAAATTGTCCGGCCAAATCTTCGGCAAGGTTTAACATTTCATCCCACCTACCGGTAATAAGCGAATTGTTCCCCTCCTTTGTCTTTACTATATCTGCTATGACTACGTTCGCCCCGCTTTCAGCCATGTTTCTGGCAATCGCATAACCGATGCCATTATTTTTACCGGCACCCGTCACCAGGGCGGTTTTCCCTTTCAGATCTTGATACATATGGATCACCTAAACTATCTCTGAATTTCTGTCCCGCTGCGGCGGCAAGATTAAACTTAAGTTGATATCCGGCGCGTTATTATAAACGCCACGAATGTTTATTTTGGACAGGAGTGCTTGTCAACATTAATTTTACGCCTTTTCTAACTTGACTGTTGAGCCATATTTCTATAGCCTGTATTTAGGCTGAACATTGTTCTATCTTCCTGTAGAAATCGGACAGAAAGCGGGCCGCAGTCCGTAGCCTATGACCTTACGTTACACTTGACATTCGGAGAATTGTTATGAAGCTGTCGACAAAGAGCAGATATGGCACGCGCATGATCCTGGATCTGGCCGAGCACTATGGGCAGGGTGCCATTCAACTGGGAGAAATAGCCAAACGCCAGAAAATTTCATTAAAATATCTAGAGCAGATCATCAGACCGTTGAAAAAAGCCAATTATGTGAAAAGTTTTCGGGGAGCAAAAGGCGGACATATCCTCAATAAACCGCCTGATGAAATTTCGGTAGGTGAGATCGTGGCACTGCTGGAAGGCGGCGACACGTTGACTCCATGTGACCGAGACCCCTCAACCTGCGAGCGCAACGATTCGTGCTTGACGCGTTATCTATGGATGGAAGCTGCCAAGGCCATGTATAGAAAGTTGGCCGAAATCACATTTACTGATGTGTTATCCCTCGAAAAGACGGTGTGTAAAGAAAAAATTTTCGACTATCTGACCCCCGAAAAATAGTATAGTCCTGCCGTTTCACAGACAGAATCATCGTCTATGTGGCTACGGCAAATCCGGCTGGGGGATTCATACGGATCGAAACAAAAAATCGGCTAAGATTTCCTCCCGTTTTCAAGAATATACTTCAGTTTTAACAGGTCCTTTTTTATCTGCTGATTGATTTTTCGCTTTGCAATCATTTTCAACAGCTTGAAATGCCGCATATCCAAATCTCCGGATGCAGAGAATTTGGTTCCTTCTTTGACTGCTTCGAAAAACATGCAGTATTCAGCTGTAAAAGAGGCAGTCCTAACTCGAATACGACATGATTTGTCGGACACATAATCAGTGATAATTCCTTCTGATTCGATGTGTTTCCCCATAAACCGATTCACGCAGCGATAAGTAGTGCCGGCTTCAAATTGATTTTCGGATGTCATTTCCAATTTCAGTATACCCGTCTGCCATTTGGGGTTGTTCTTAGGGTTAGTTGCAAATTCAAATACCTGTTCAACCGGTTGGCTGATGACCACGCAGTTTTCAAATTTCATAATTCAAATAACCTTTTGAAATTCGGAATAAAATATTTTGCTCTGATAATGTGACAAATTAGAATTAATAATTCCCAAGGAAATGAATGGGATTATAATCATATTCAAGCCTGCCCGCAACGCAAATACGCGCCAGAAGACAAGTAAAATTGATGGATTACTTGTTTGAGGATCCCCGATAATCGCGATGGAAGTTGCTTCTAAAAGAATGATAAGCTCCTCTTTTTTATTTTCAAGAGAAACCAATGCAACTTCGACGTATAAAGGAAATTCTCAAATCCCTGGGAATCAATTATTTCAACGGCATCTCAAAAAAGATCGTCTGACCTAAGGTGAACGATTGTTGTCAAAGATTCGTGGCAGTCGACTAGAAGCTTGACTTCGGCTGAGTGACTAGACGAGGGCTCGGCGACACGTCTCAGTCAAGGCCTATCCTTGACGCCTTGGCTCTGAAACCTTACGGCGTTTACCAGGATCAATTTAGTTCTGGAATCCTTAATTATAATTAATTCGTACTGGAATTTTACCGACACATCTGATATTAATTTAGCTTAATCTGCTTAAAAATGCACACAAATTGGAGTGTAACAGTGATTTGGAAAAAAAAAATCCCTCTTAAAACCCTAAATTGTTGGATTATCTGCCTCTTTTTGATCTGCCCGGTGTCAATTGCAACCGCTTTAGAGTTTCCAAGTCTTAAATCCCTGGGTTTACCCAGTTTTAAATATGGTAAGCTCAAGCGGGACCGGGATGTAAACCGCACATTTAAAACTTATAAAATTCTGCCGGATCACAAATATTATACCAGCGGCCATTCAAATATTCCATACGCAATCATCGGAGTTCAAAATCTTTATGAACTACGACCGGGTATGTGGCACGAAATCAATCTCACCACACCTCTGCTCAGAAGCTGGGTTTCCCAAATGGATAATATCTATGGCTATCCCCCCTACGGTTCTGTCATCCTGGATAATAACGGCAAACGGTTAGGAGTCTGGTATTCGAGCAAACAGTGGACGACTGTCATAATTGAAGAAAACAATGAAATTGCTGTCCTGGCACCTGAAATACCGGGGTTTCGAGGAGGCAAATGAAGTCAACACGAATGACTACCCTAATGTAGCAAAAAAGCCGGAAGGTGAACAGCATGGCAAAATCGACTCCATCCTTTGAATTCACCAATGGGGATAACCAGAAAATGGTGCTTTAACTATGATATCGGATATTATAACGGACCATTAGCTATTCTTTGCCATGCTGTTTATGCAACATTGGGGTTTAATTCGACCGAACCTAAACCATAAAGAAATTGTATTAAGCGCTAAAAGACACTCCTTTCTATTGCATGATGAAGAGCCGATCCGATATCGAGGCACGATACCGCTCACTGCTTCAAAAGGCTGTGCGACGCGGTCATGACGATATAGTTTTGACCACCAGCGCCTTACTTGAAAGTTTAAGCTCCTGGGAAAAAAATTGGTACAGAACCCGAACAGCTATCATTACCTTTGAAGAGTGCTGGCCGCTGGGCAGCGAACTCATTTTTAACAGGAAATTTCACAGCAAGGTCGCTGCTTTAATCAAAGTGACCCGGTCTACGAAATCACGCGATGCCGCCGGTCTTGGCTATCTGGCAAGTGCCTTGATTGAAGGTGATACATCAGTTCTAAACGGTACATCCGACGACAAGCATATTAAGATTATAGCCGACGCCATCAAACGCCCGGGTGATTTCTGGCAATGGATTGCCGCTCGTAAAAAGACAGATGAACAAGCTGCCCTAGCGGCAAATGCAATGCGCTTTAAGCATGAAGGAATGCCCCGGGACAAAGCCGTTATCCAGGCGGCCGCCTATCTTGCAGTAATCGGAAACATACCATCCCCGCAGCAACAGTCACCGCCGGATCAGGCTTTTCCATACTGGGTTGCATTTGACAAACATACTCCGGAAGGAAAACTTGTGTTACGGGATGTGGCCAGAGATTTGCACATTCCGCCGCCTCAGTTGGAATGGTCCTGTTTTTATTTTGAAGGGGCTAAAACAAACGATGAAATCTCCTCCGAATGGTGGGAACGAAACTGTCGTCGTCATTTCAAAAAAGTAGGACTTCCTATCGAAGAAGCCCATCTCCTCTGGGAACCTGCAAAACCACAGATGATTGAGGCGTTGGCCGGCTACAGTCGCAGTCTTCACAAAAAACTGTACCGCTGGAAACTAACCAATCTCAAGCAAGTTGAAGCCTTGAAACGCCAGGTAGAACTGTTTATCGAGCATTTTGAGGAGGTTCATCGGGATCAAATGGAATTATTCGACAAAGATCACCTTGACAATTCCTAACCGGAATGTCAAATTTGGTCTATGAGTGACCATGGAATTCATGTCAGGGAATTGCCGCAGCTAAATAATCCTTTGCTCATCGCCGGTTTTGACGGATGGGGAAATGCCCTCAACATCTCCAACGGTATGGCCGGCTATCTCATCCGCCGGATGAAAGCACAGCATTTTGCAGATCTCGACCCCGACACCTTTTATCGTTATGATGACCAGCGTCCTCGAGTCAGTATCGTGGGGGGGATTCTAAAGAGCTTTAAACCGTCGGGCGGCTCTTTCTACGCGGCTGAAACCGATGCCGGTCAAAGAGATCTTGTTATTTTGAAAGCCGACGAACCTAATCTGCGATGGTTTCAATTGGCTGATCAATTGTTGTCTATCTGCCAAAAACTGGGAATCAGTACCATTATTACTCTGGGAAGCATGTATGACAACGTGCTTCATACTGATAGAATTGTTTCGGGAGTCGCATCAACCGAAGATATGGTTTCACAGTTGATGGAGTCAGACATCAATCCAATTGCCTATCAGGGTCCCAGCGCCATCCATACCATCATCCACTCTGAAGGTTCCAAAAGGGGCTTCGAATGCATCAGTTTGTGGTCTCATTGTCCCTACTACCTGCAGGGAACAACCCATTTCGGCCTTTTATCCCATTTAGGGGGGTTGATTGCCAAGCTGGGCAATTTTCAGTTGGAAACCCCAGATCTGGAAGCCAATTGGAAAAAGCTTAAAGAACAAATCAACCAGCTTATTGACGACAACAGTGAGCTTCAGTCTTTGATCAGCAGTCTGCGAAAGGAAAAAGTGAAGGGCACCAATACAAGCCTCAAAGGAACCATTAAGAGCGACGAAAAAATCATCAACCTGCAAGACTTTTTAGATCCAAAATAATCCGCAGACAGCCGGATGCTTTTGGGTTCACTCTCCCGTCAGCCCGGTTTCATTCCAACTCAGCTTAACCCGATCAGAGAGCTCCCGAAGCACCGAATGATCGGAAATTCCCATTCACCTTTCGCAGCTTACAGATGGTTAATGGCGCAGTGAACGAGAAATGGAGCGTATCCTGCCGGGAGTGCCCTTGCCAATATGGCTCTTGCTGTGAGATCGGATGGAAAGCTGGCCGCGATGGTACGGGTTACGCGAACGAATGCCATAATCTGGACGATGTGCCTTTTTGTGAAGGTATTTTTGGCCATTGTATTTACTACGGTGTTGTTTCTTGACATAGCCATAGTGGTGTTTTGTGTTGCGATAGCGCTTTAGATGGTCTTTATGGCGTGACTTGGTAAAATGAATGCTGCCGGTTTCCTTGCGGAAGTAGTGCCGATTTTTGTAGTGATAGGGATAATAGCCGCGATAATAATTAGAGTACTCGTAATTTCCATTGTCATAGCGGTCATTCCGGGCTTCATTCCGGATTTTCTCAGCTTCACGCAGCGCTTCCTCTGCCTGGCGGCCGGCTTCCGCCAGTCTTTGCTCGATGTCCGCTTCGCGCCGTTCAAGGTCCGCATTTCTTTCAGCAAGCTCCAGGCGTGCAAGCTCCAATCTCTCCTCTCGTTCAGCCACCAGGCGAGCACGATCAGCGGCCTCATCATAGGGCAACTCTTCGGTTTTCATCATAATTTTGGCTTCAGGAGGTGGCGCAAAGTTGGTATAATGCGTGA
>CALZJV010000341.1 GCA_945787595.1 uncultured Desulfobacterales bacterium
TGGCGGGGGTGGCGTTTCGATGGCAGCGGCCATTGAAATGATTTAAAAGGAGATGGATAATGAAGAGAACATTGTGCTACGGTTTTTGTTTTTTCCTGGCGATGTTGTTTCCCCTTTGCTTGATGGCTGCGGACTATGTGGCCGAGGCCGATCTGATGACCACTATTTTAAAGACAGAGCCAATGAGCTTCTGGCTAAGTTAAAGTAGATCCTTTACAAAAAAACAAAACACAAGCTCCAAATTCGAAATTTCAATGACCAAAACGAAGTAATCCGCACCTTAATCGAGCGAAAAGGCACAATTAAGGGAGGCGATCATTGTCAACAGTCCGTTAATTCCAATGCATTAAATCCTAAATGTGTTTGGGTTATTGGAGATTGGGATTTGGATATTGTTTGTGATTTGTTATTTGTGGCTTGGAATTTTCTCCTTTCTTGCATTTAACTGGATTTAGATATCCTATTATATATTTGCGAGACATGAAAAAAAAGGAGGTGTGGCGATGTCGGATCCATATTCACAAAAGCCCTGGTTAAAGTACTATGATGAACACGTTTCCCACAGGCTGGATTATCCGCGAAAAACCTATGCCGAGGTATTCCACGAAGCCGCAGCGTACATCCCTACCACAGTGGCGGTCTACTATATGGGCAGGGGGCTGACCTACCATGAACTGGATAATTTTTCCAACCGATTCGCAAACTTTCTCCAAAAAAGCGGGCTCAAGCCCGGCGATACGGTAGGCGTCAACCTGCCCAATATTCCGGCGTATTACATCGCCATTATCGGCATCCAGAAAGCTGGTTGCGTACTGACCGGTGTCAGCCCTCTTCTGCAACCCAAAGAGCTGGAATATCAGCTTAAGGATTCCGACGCCAAGTTTTTGATAACTTTGGATGCTTTATTCGAAAAGGTGGAAGCCGTCGTCAAAAGAACCCTGGTAAAAACCGTTGCCGTCGCGGCAATTGCCGATTTTATCTCCCCTATGAAGCGGTTTTTAGGAAAACTGCTGAAAAAAATTCCCTCAGCAGATGTCCATCCGATCACAGGTGTTGAAGTCGGCCGTTTTTTAGATTTTCTACAAGAGGTGCCGGTAGACAGAGTCGAGGAAAAACTTGATCCCGCTGCCCCCTGCCTGATGCAGTATACCGGCGGCACCACCGGACCGCCGAAAGGTGCGGTCCTCACCCACAGAAATATTGTGTCCCACATGACCCAGGTCAACACATGGCTGGACATGAAAAGCGGCGAAACTCCGATCGTCCTGTCCGCCTTTCCCCTCTTCCATCAGGCCGGCCTTTTTTTAGCCATGGATATCATGGCACTCGGAGGTACCCTGGTGGCAGTTCCCAATCCCAGGGATCTGAACTTTCTGGTATCGGCGATAGCAAAGTACCGGCCCACCGCGATTGTCAATGTCCCCACAATTTTTCTGGAGCTGTTGAAAAAGGCGAAATTTCAATCCTTAAATTTTTCGGGCGTTAAATGGTTTCTCAGCGGTGCGGCGCCATTTCCAGCCGAATACATCAAAAAATTCGAAGCCGTGGTAGGAGAAGGCAAATTGATTGAAGTTCTGGGAATGACGGAAACTAGCCCTGTCAATACCGGTCTTCCTCTATATGGCGAGAAGAAGCCGGGTTCGGTCGGCATCCCTTTGCCGGACACGGAGGTGAAATTGGTAGATCCGGAAACCGGAGAAATCGTTGCCCAGGGTGACCCCGGTGAGTTTGTCGCCAGAGGCCCCCAGGTGTTTACCGCTGGATACCACAAAAGACCCGAAGAAACGTCCAATACGCTCAAAGACGGCTGGATCTACACCGGAGACATCTGTACCATGGATGAAGACGGCTATTTCTACGTCGTAGATCGCTTAAAAGACATGGTGATTGTATCGGGGTTTAAGGTTTTCACCCGAACCGTGGATGATGTGTTGATGGAACATCCTAATATCGATATGGCCGCCACCATCGGACTTCCCGATCCCGGGCGGCCCGGTTCTGAGTTCGTCGCCAGCGCCATTGTCCTCAAGCCCGAAGTAGAGAAAAACGAGGACACCAAGAAAGAAATCACCGCATATATGCGCGAAAAGGTCGCTCCCTATAAGGTGCCCAAACAGATCGAATTTATGGAAGACCTTCCCCGGAGTGCAGTCGGTAAGGTGTTAAAGCGGGAGTTGAGAGAGCAAATGAAATGAACACAGATTATCTGTTTGACTCTGATCATCGCAGCAAAGCACCACTGGCCTTTGTTATCTGCCTATCCATTTTGATTGCTGCCATGCTTCTGGCGTCGTTGACGCAAAGAAGTTTCTGGAGAGTCTCCGTCACCAATGTGACCTATACCAATTTCAACGGTATTTTGATCCGGGCCAAACTTCTCAAGCCGCTAAACGCTTCCAACTCCCATCCGGCACCAGGTATCATGTACATCCACGGCTACCAGAACAATCGCGAAAGCAGTGATGCCTACTGTATCGAACTGGCAAGACGGGGGATGGTCGTCCTTGAAATCGATGCTATCGGCCGGGGCAATTCCGGAAAGCCGGGGGAGCCAGATGATCCTGACTTCGACCCTTCTTTCGGCGGCAAGAGATCCTTGAAATATCTGTTATCGCTTCCCTATGTGGATGGCGCCCGGATCGGGCTGATGGGCCACAGCCGCGGAGCGGAACTGGTTTACAATTTAGCGTTGAAGAACCCCGCCATCAAGGCCCTTGTTATTTCCGGTTTCGCCTATAAGGATGATGCTTCGACGGACATGCCGCAAAACATGCTCATGATTTTCGGCAAGTATGATGAGTTCCGCAAACGCATGACTGCGACCCGGGATTTCGAGCGACAATGGATGCAAACCCTTCGAACGCGCAACGTTTTTCCGGTAAAAAATCCGAAGCTTGGCGAAACCTATGGTGATTTTGAAAACGGCACCGCCAGACGGGTTTATATGCCAAGAATCACCCACCTGCATCAGTCCCACAGCAGCGCTGCCGTAGCGCAGGCCCTGGAATGGATGAGGAGCGCCCTGAAACCTGAAAAAGAATATTGGATCCCCTCAAAACAGCAGATCTGGCTGATTAAAGAGTGGTCCACGCTGGTTGCCATGCTGGCCTGCTTTGCCTCCCTCGGTCCCCTTGGGTTGTTGCTGCTGAGAACTTCATTTTTCAGTTCGCTGCAATCTGCGGTATTCGGGAATTATGCATGCACCGGCAGGTCGTACATCAAGCCGGTTGTCGTAAACGGCCTGCTGATGTGGCTCTACTTGCCCATCATTTTTGTCCTTTTCGGGGTGCACCTATACCTGGTTCGCATTGACAAAGCATTTCCGCTGATGATGACCAACGGCATTGTCTGGTGGTTTCTGTGGATTAACAGCATCGGTTTTGTCTTTTTCAGGAGTTGGTTCAAGAAGCAAAACCGTGAGCGTGATCTGACCCTGTATGACCTCGGGCTTTCCTATCGCGAAGATCGATTCGCCCTTGACGGTATAAAAATTATCAAAACCGTATTGCTGGCCGCCATCCTGTTTCTCTTCGCCTACTTAATTGAGCATACGTTGGAAAGTATTTTCATTGTCGACTTTCGCTTTATCTTTCCCTTTGTCAGCGATCTGACACTCCACAGAGCAAGGCTCTGGTTGACCTACTTCCCGTTTCTCCTGATGGGTTTTGTCCTGATGGGGATCTTTTTACATGGCCAATTACGGCGACCTCAAAGAGCGACCTGGTTGAATACATTTGTAACCTGGTCGACATTCAATATACTGGTCTTGATCATACCGCTGATCTTATTTCTCCTGCTCCAGTACGTGCCTCTGTTTACCATCGGTGCCATTCCTTTTGTCGGCCCCGGGGGGATGTTCATTGCCTACACCCATAACCTCTTTCACATCATCGGTGTGTTCATCATGATAACCCCGATTTCTACCTGGTTCTATCAACTGACGGGTAAAATTTACCTGGGAGCCATACTCAGCGCCGCATTGGTCACCTGGATGTTTGTCTCTTCCCAGGTAATTGCACCGATACCGGGTTAAAAGAAGGCGGAAGTGGGAATGGGGAAGGCGGAAGGAAGGATGACAGAGGGTAGAAGGCGGAGGACAGCGAATAGAAGGTAAGAAGTTGGGAAGGTGCGAAGATGGGCGGCAATATCCAAGTCGGAATAGGGAAGGCGGAAGGAAAGAGGACAGAAGACAGAATTCAGAGGACAGGATTCAGAAGACCGAGGATAAAGGGTAGAAGGTGAGAAGTTGGGAAGCTGGGAAGGTGAGAAGGTGGGAGGATCAAATTCGATTCAACTCAATCAACTCAATAATCCAGTGAACTAAATAAACTCCAGGTGCTTGAGAATAAAATAAAATCGCAATGCAGATATAATTTGCATATGCCATTTTTTTTCGATAAGCGATATATGCAGGACATGGCAAGAAATGTGTAACTGGAGATACGTCAAATTCGGAGAAAATTTCGAGGATATCATTAATTTTACCTAAATTCAGAACTCATTTTATCTGTATGTGGAACAATAACAAGAAGTCTATTTAATATGATTGTTGGGCAGGAGACGTAATGAGTGAAACTCAAAGAGCAACCGCCAGAGAGATCGCGCATAGACACCTGGATTCGGGTGACCCGCTTGGTTGGTTCGAAGATCTCTATTCGCAAGCGGATGAAGAGTCATCAATCATTCCATGGGCAGATTTGGAGCCAAATCCCAATCTCATCGACTGGCTGAATCAAAACGGTACTGCACCTTGCGGTCTGGCGATCAAAATCGGTAGTGGCCTGGGCGACGATGCCGAGGAACTATCACGGCGCGGTTTTGAAACGACTGCATTCGACATATCGGAGTCGGCAATCGCATGGAGCCGAAAGCGTTTCGCGAAATCATCCGTATCGTATATTGTTGCAGACCTGTTCCCTGCACCAATCGATTCATGTTAATTCAACCTGATATCCATTTAAATATCAGCGGGGCGGTGAGGATGACAAACACCACCCGGACGAAATGAAAACAGACCACCAGCATGGGTTGTGCTTGGCTGTCGAACGCCAGCACGATTAGGGCGCTCATTGCTCCCGGACTCGTTCCCAGGTAGGCGGTGCCGATATCCAGCAGCCCCAACCGAGTAAATATGACCGCCATAAGCACTCCGGCGCCCACCAGGACCACACATGAGATGATGACCGGAAGGGCAATTTTTTTCATGGCATGAAACAGTTCCGGTTGAAATGTCGCTCCCACCATGATGCCCACGAAGACTTGGAGGGCAAAAGTAAACCCTTTCGGGATTTCCCAGTGCATCTTCATCGTCATTTTAAACACAATTATGGTCAGCATCGCTCCGATTAGGGCGCCGGCCGGAATTTTCAGCTTGGCCCCCAGGACGCCGCCGACAATACCGAGCCCTATATAAGTAAGTAACCCCAGGCTAGAACTCATTTCAACTTCCTTTCCAACGATTAATGTAATCTTTCCAGTTCGCTGTTAAGCGCTTTTACCATTATTTTTAGCCCCTTTTAACATCTGCAATTCCCGCATAATTTACTCCCGTTATTTTATTTTGATCGATCTGGTGATATATTGAGAACACCCGACCTCGTTTGCGTCTGTTTTGCTATATTCCACGTGCAGGAGTTTGTTATGTGATAGTTAAGTTTAGGCAAGATTGCCAATTCTCGTTCTGGATAATTTTATAGCCTCTGGGTTTAAAACTTCTTTCTTGGAGAGACTACCCTCAAGCCACAAGGCAAGCTGATCTACCGCAACCTCAACAAATTCGTGCAATACATCATTGACCTTCCATCCAATATGGGGTGTCAATAGGACGTTAGGCAATGTCCTCAGCGAGCTTGATGCGGACAATGGTTCAATAGCAAAAACGTCCAGCCCCGCGCCTGCTATACGTTTTTTGCGCAACGCCTCTACCAATGCGTCTTCATCAACAATTGCTCCTCGGGATGTGTTAATCAGAAATGACCCGGATTTCATTTTGGCTATTCTATCACGATTGATAAGTCCTCGTGACTCATCCGACAGACGAAGGTGAATAGATACGATATCAGAGCTGGCCAGAAGATCATCTAAAGGCATGCGCACAACACCGAGATCATTATTGCTATAAGATGATCCTCGATCCCAGGCAATGACATTCATGTCAAACGCTTTGGCTATGCGTGCGACTGGCCGTCCATGACGGCCGTAACCAAGAATGCCCAACGTGCGGCCGGCAAGCGAGCTTCCCATAGACATGGGCCATTCTCCTTTCGACATTTGAGTAGTTAAAGGATAAATTTCTCGTATCAAACCGAGCATAAATCCAAAAACCAACTCAGGAACAACGACCATCGGGCGAGTTGCTCGCCGACCTAAAGCAACAACTATTCCCCGCTTGGTTGCCGCTGTTTCCTCAAGATGGTAAGCATGGCCACCGGTTTGTAAAATAAGTTCCAGATTGTCGCAGAATTTGAGTAGATTTTCATCCAGTTGAGTACGTTCTCTAAGAGTTAACAAAACCTGGAAACGTTTTAACTGATGCATATCGTCAGCCGCAAGAAGATAATTAAGAATTGTCACGTCGGCCAGTTCTCGCAAACGGTTCATTGCTGGAGCCATTGCTAACTGTCCTTCGTAATCATCCAGAACCAACAGTTTTGGCAAATGCATATTCACTCCTTATGAATTTTGCCGTATTACTACCCAATATAAATTTCGTTTCAGCATCCCTTTTCGCAATTAAATTGCGCCGCGCGCCATCTTCTAAAACTTCTGCTAAAGCGATTTTAGCTGTTTTGGCAGCCAGCCAGGCAATTTCCGGTGTCCCGTGGCCGCCGCTGCCGACCACAATTTTGGAAAGCGGCGCCCATGACATCACATCCCGGTAACATTCGGCGATACGCAGGGAAGCCCAGGGTGTCATTTGCCCCATATCCACCCAGACATGGGGGAATCCATGTGCCATCTGACCGGCCTGTTTGGTCCAGGGAAAACCGGCGTGAAGCAGGATGATTTTTGTTTTTAAAAACTCGGTATTTTTTAAAAAGGGTCCCAATAAAAATGGATCGGCATCATGGATCGGTCCTTTCCACATGCCGCCGGTAAAGCCGCTGTGGAGGTGAACCGGAACGTCCAGCTCCTGGCACTGAAGCAACGTAGCGGTGAAAACAGCTGTATAGAGTTTTTTGTAGGCTGCGGCATCTCCCGCTTTTGCCTTGGTAAAAACAGATACGGCTTCGTCTTCCCAGACAGGCAACACGCCAAAGCCAACTTCTTCCGCCAGATGAACCTTTACCCCGACGAAACCATCCTTTGTGACTGAATGTTCCAGCGTGTTCTGGAAGTTCTTTATAAGTTCCTGATAGGAGTCGACCTTTTTAACAAGCTGTTGCAGCGGTGGTTCGAACTGGAACAGTCTCAGTTTTCTACGGGGCATAAGATCCAGCAAAGGATCATTTATGGGGAGGTCCGTGTCTATTACCGTTGCAACAATCCCGGCATCCTTATAAAGCAATTCAACATATGCGGCAAAGTTTTCTGAAGTAAAGCGATTGCGCTCGCGCGCTACAGTGGCCAATTCGGGTGTGCAGTCAAAGAATTTGGACAACTGACAGACCATGGTCTGGACAACGCCCATGTAAGGAAAGTGATAACGGAGCGCATCGGTCGCTCCCCACATTCGTGCTTTCGGTACATTCAGGTCGGGAATATCACCCATCCCATGAAAAAATTCGCGGGCCAGAAACTCGGGCTCCAGTATTGCTTTCTGGGGGTCATAGGGATGGCAGTGATGGTCGATAAATGGAAGATCATCAAAGTTCATCATATTCTCTCCTTATTGAATTCATCTTATCATAGCCTATTAATAGTAGTGAATTTTGCTTTTTGTTGCTTTGCTAAAATTTGAGCCACATTTAACTGACGCTAAGTGATCCAAACAGAGTTTGGTGCCTTCGAATCTGGTGCCATAAGTACCAGCCCAGCAGGATCGTTTCTGCCGCGAAGGCACCGGCAAAGGAAAAAACACCTAACACGGCGCCGTTCAAATGAGGATATAAAAACGCGAGAAAACCGATTCCGGCAAATACGACCAGTCGAACCCCTGCGGATACTGCAATCACAAAGGTTTTTCGCATCGAGGAAAGGGTGCCGCGCAGCGTGGCCGCAGTGGCCCAAAAGATGGCAATCAGAAAAATAAGCCTTACCGCGTTTTTACAGTACCCGCTCAGTTCTGCTGTCAATCCCATCATAGCCCCCAATATCAATTCATTCAACGGCGTATAAAACAGCACGAAAATCAGACCGCAGTAAAACAGGATCAAGCCAAAGGTAAATTGAAACATCGCCGGCAGGTCCTCTCGACCGTGGACCAGCGACTGGGAGGTCTGGACCAGATTGCGCGGTCCTGCCAAAATGATCCGTACGAGTCCGTAAACAATGCCAAAGGACGCGATGGCCAGATCCGGGTTTTTCAGTTGACCCAGAAAAAAATTGAGCACGAACATGACCCCGTTTTCGGTTACTTGCATCAGCATCAGCGGCCAGGAAAAAGACCAGAATTCTTTGGCACCAGCCGGTTGGTCGGCGTTTTTCTTCAGATTCAGGAAATATGGTCGCGTCACGACAACCATATAGGTCGCCTCGACCGTCATGCCGGAGACAGTTGCCATCGCTCCCACAACGGCCCCGTCAAACCAGATGGAAAAAACAAACAAAAAACCGACCAGGCTGACCAGTCGGACTGCGGTCGCGTAAGTAATCAGGATGGTTCGGCGTTTGTTCATGGCCATGGCGTAGCAGAGGTTCCTGATCAGGATCGGGAAGGCCCAAAAGCCCATAATTGCAGAGGCCCATCTGGCTTGGCTGACGACACCGGGGCTGGCGCCCATCCAACCACCGAATACAATATCTCCGACAGGGGTCAGCGCAATCAGCTCGACCCCAAAAAACGGTAACAGAACCAAGATAAGGCAAAACCGCAGCAAGCGCCTGAAAGAAGTTCGATCCGTGATAAAGCAAATGCCGGTTTGAATGGTGGCCATGGTAACCCCGCCGGCCATGATATTCAACCCGAACGCAATACTGAAGGCGGCAATGATTTCCTTGGGAGCCAGAAGACGGGCCAGAAAAGCATTGGTGATGGCGTGGGACAGCTGGATCAGTTCTGACATGAATATCAGGGGCAGGAAAAAGAGGAGAATCGTTTTGAGTGTCAGTCGATCTTGCATTAAACTCCAAAACATACCGGTTCAGATAGAACGATACCGGCGGCTGAATTATATTTATCAATTTTTTCAATATGATCTGTCGAACATTGCCTGACAGGTTTCCTGTGGCCTTTTCGCTTTGACATACGAAAAACAGGCTTTATATGCTGAACCGGCGATATTAAGTCAGAGGGTCAGCTCACAGGGCCATCTTCTAACAGCCTTGTCTGGCTTAATCAAGGAGAATAAGTATGTGTGATCGGCTGATGGAAGAATTGGATCATCTTCAAATGGGTGGACAAAAAGAAGGGGGGTATTGTGCAAATTCAAATCAAGTTGACATCCGGTATCTTTGAAGGTTTAAATTTGTCGCCCAAGAAAAATTTTGCCAATTAGAAATTATTTGCATTTCCGCTTTTGTAAAAATTTAGACAGAATAGCTGTTTATTTGTTTTAACTTTTTCCATAATGTTGTTCGGCTGATTCCCAGTAACTTAGCTGCTTTGGTTTTGCAGAAGCATGAGGCCTCCAAGGCCTTTTTGATTGTTTCATATTCATTCTGGTTATTGTTTGTCCTCAGCTGATCCTTAAGAGAGGTCGACTCTGAACTGATATTTGGTATAAATTCTTGGGGACGATATTCTAATAATTCAATAAACAGCTCATCAAAAACGTTCATGCTGAATCCCGAGTCGCATATCAGAAAAAGTCGTTCTATAAAGTTTTTCAGCTGACGAACATTTCCGGGCCAACAGTATTCCTGTAATTTTTTTATGCATCTGTCGGGGATTTGGAACGGCTCTTTTTGATGCTCCAGGGACAAAATTTTCAAAAACTTCTCTGAGAGATAAGGAAGATCTTCGAGCCTGTTTCTGAGCGGGGGTATATTTATATTTAACACGTTCAGTCTGAAAAACAGATCTTCCCGAAACCTGCCTTTATTTACTTCTTCGACCAACTCCTGGTTTGAAGCAGCGATAACACGCACATTGACAGGAATAATCCGATCGGCACCGATACGCATCACTTCTCTTTCCTGAAGAACACGCAACAGATGTCTTTGAACATTTTGTGAAGTGGCGCCGATTTCATCGAGAAAAATGGTGCCCTTGTGGGCGGTTTCAAATAAGCCGGGTTTGCCGCCCTTTCTGGATCCGGTGAAAGATCCTTCTTCGTAACCAAACAGTTCACTTTCCAGTAGTTGTTCGGATAGTGCTGCACAGTTTATTGATACGAAGGCCTGTTTTGCTCTTTGACTCAGGTTGTGAATACTTTGAGCAAGTATCTCTTTTCCTGTTCCGGTTTCACCAATAATTATAATTGTCGAACCAGTTGCAGCAAATTGTTTAACCCTTTCGATCATTTTTTTCATACCGTCGCTTTTATATATCAAGTCCGACAGGTTGTATTTCGCGATCAGTCCTTTGGAAAGTGATCGTCTGATTTCAGTTTCGACCGCCATCACATTGGAGGCGTCTTTGAAGGTTGTTACGCCACCGACAGCTTCACCGTTTATGATTATCGGAATATGATTGAACACAAAAAGTTCGCTGCCGATTCGTTCGATTTTGTCGGCTATGGGCAGTTGGGTGGAAATTACATTCATACCGGTTGACTGAGACAGAAGATCGTTGACGGATCTATCAGCCGCAGTTTTCTGGTCTACCTTTAAAAGCGCATGCGCCTTTTCATTGATGGTGGTTATGTTTCCTTCACGGTCATATGCAATGACCCCATCTGAGACCCGGTCGATGATCAAACTGAAACGATGTGATTTTTCCTGCTCGATACGATTGTAGTTGGCAACGGATATAGCACTATCCAGGGTGGAATCGATTGCTTCTTCAGAGGTTTGGGTTCTACAGCGGAAGATGTGGAGCCTCCCACCATGGCATCAAACTCTTCACAGCGGGTGGATATCAGGTGTTGCATGTCCTTGTAATTCTTGCAGACGGACTGCGTCAAGCGGATGTTGAACAGTTCATTTGCGAACTCGATTCCTTTCATTCGTTTGGTAAAAGAAACCAGCAGAATGTTTCTTCCAAAATTTGCCGCTTCCCGTATGCATTTGAGCAAATCGATCGTTGACAGGGGGAAAGCCAACACCGGAACCCGGATATGATTTCTGACCAAAGGGACCGTGCCGCCTCTTGCCAGAACCACCTCTGTTCCATCGGATTCCATTTCTTTTGCAGCTTCAATTGCGTCATCAAGCCCTAAATAGGCAAATTGAATATCGATGCCCTTTTCAATGGCGAGTTCTCTAGTCTTGTCGACAAGCGACCGACCTGATGAAACCATACCGATTTTAATTTGTGTCATTTGCACACCCTTTTGTTAAAATTAATTAACAAATCGTTAAAACAAGATGAACTAAATGTCAACAAACTATAACGTTGCTGGGTTGAAAATTAACACGATCAGAGGATCGGTTAAACCCCCAAGCCAGCCCTAAAATAACTTAACTAGTCGTTAATATAGAATTATTATACATATGGCGGCTAACAAAAGTGGTAATATCATATTTTTTCCAAGGGTGGCATGATGTTTGAAATTGAGTTTTGGCATTGTGATGTGAAAACAAATTTATAGCTGTGCCCAATAGCAATGAGAAAGAGAGGAAGAATGGGATTGACAGTTACAGAAAAATTAATATCAGCAGCAATAGTAGAAGGCGAGATGAAGAAGGGTCAGCGGATCGGGATTCGTGCTGATCAAACCTTGTCCCATGACGTGAACGGGATCATGTCTTACCTGGTGTTAGAAGCCATGGGTGTTGAAAAGGTCAAAGCGGAATTGTCTGTTCATTATATGGATCATAACTTGATTCAGGCAGATTTCAAGAATGCCGACGATCACAGCTATCTTTATGATATTACATCAAAATTAGGAGTTATTACTGCCCGCAAAGGCAGTGGTATTTGCCATCAGCTCCATTTAGAGCATTGGGGCATACCGGGTAAGTCATTAATCGGTGCGGATTCGCACACCGTGGCGGCCGGTGGAATCGGCATGCTTTCCATCGGTGTCGGGGGTTTCGACGGGGCCATGACGATGGCGGGTGAGCCGTTTTACTTCAAAATGCCCGAAATTATAAATGTCAGGCTTTGCGGTAAATTGCAGCCTTTCGTTACGGCAAAAAATATTATTCTGGAAGTATTGCGCCAAATTTCAGTCAGAGGCGGTGTCGGAAAAATTTTAGAATATAGCGGTCCGGGGATTGCAAACTTAAATGTTGCCGAGAGGTCGACCATAACCAATATGGGGGCTGAAACCGGAGCAACCACATCGGTTTTTCCCAGTGATGAAAACACCAGAAGGTGGATGTGTGCCTACCATCGTGAAGAACAGTGGGTTCCTCTTGAAGCCGATTCTGACGCGGCTTATGATGAAGTCATCGAAATCGATTTGTCCAATCTGGAACCGTTGATTGCATTGCCGCATCAACCGGATAAAGTTGTTCCGGTCAGGGAGGTGGCAGGCGTTAAAGTCGATCAGGTTATGATGGGCAGTTGTACCAACACGTCATTGAATGACATCCTTTCAATTGCACATATCCTGA
>CALZJV010000342.1 GCA_945787595.1 uncultured Desulfobacterales bacterium
GGTAACCCGGCCGGTGGCCAAAGGGGAGCATCTCACCTATGCCGACGTATCGCTGGACCCATCCGGCGCCGCATACAAACTCCGCAAACAAATGGAGAAGGAACAAAAAGAAAATTGAATATACAACAGTTCTATATTTAACCGACCCAAAAATAAAAATTGTTGCGAGTTTTGGATGGCATAGCGCCGTATGAAAAATACCTGGATGATTGGCTATCACGAAAACAAATTCGGGTACCGATTTTTTTCAGCTTAGCATCCACTTAAATTTCTAATCATAAAGTTTTACGGAACTATGGCCGAAAAAAAGGTTGATCCAAAAAACGGTTAAGATAACAAGATGTTATTCAGATGCCGATCGAAATGCAACCAAACTACATTTAATTTGTATTATCAATAGATAGCTTCGAATTTACATTTTATTGGATCATAGAACCGAAGTTTAAATTGTTTAAGGTGCGATTACAGATAGCGATAAGTGCAATTTTCCTGATCGTCTGCTCCGGGAGTAGCGTTGCTGGCAACATCAATTGGCAGAAAATCAAAACCTTACAGGATATGGCGTTTGTCGAATATGTAAAAAGTCTTGACTTAAAAGGGCAGGCAGCTTTGAATTTTTGGAAAAACCTCCCTGTGAGCAAAGCAAATCAACAAGTATACCGGATATTCCGCAAAGAGGCCTTTGCTATATATATGAATAAATACCCCAGACCAAAAAGAAGTATTCCAGAGTTTAAAGTGGGGATGGGAACGGATATAAGTGGCCCCATGAGTAAACAAAAATTGAAACTGCCATTTACAAATTATTTCCCCCTTGAGGAAGGACCTATCGGAGATCCTCAAAAGATTTATCGAATCGGGTATACGATTCATGGTTTTACCCATCCCTGGCTATTGAACAATGCTGATTCGGCGATGTGGGAAGCAAACAGGCATTCCAATGTACGTCTTACGATTCTCGATCCGGAATTTGATAACGATAAGCAGGTTCAGCAAATTGATGCGTGGGTGGCAGACGGTCTCGATGGTATAATGATATGGCCCATGCAGGAAGCACCTACCGGACCACCGGTACAGAGGGCGATAGCCGCAGGCATTCCTTGTGTGTCCATAGACAGAATGGTGGGGACAAACAAAATCAATGCACGGGTAACGGGTAATTTCCCTGCCAATGGTACCCAACAGGGGGTTTACCTGGTTCACAAACTTCTTCAAGAAAATAAGCAGGTAAAAGGTACGATTCTAATGATTCGAAAGCCCCTGGGAAGTACGGCTGATGCCATGCGAACAGGTCATTTTCTTAAGGTCATCAGCTATTTCCCAGGCCTCAAAATATTAGGAAGCTTTCACAACAGTAGTAACCGGCAGGATTCGTTTCAGCAGGTAAGAGATGTGCTGAATAAACACAATGAATTGGATGTGATATTTTGTACGGGCGCTGAGCAGGGTATGGGAGCGGTGCAGGCGATCGATGCAGCCAAGAGATGGGATAGCCGGGAAGGCAATAAGAGAATCATTGTTCTGAGCAATGATGACCTTTTTGAATCACTTGATGCGATTAGCAAAGGGAAAATGGCCATGACAGCACCTTATACCCCGTTGCTCGGGGCCTTGGGGGTGCGGATATTATTAAAATTGCTAGCCGGTGAAAAAGTCCCGCATGATGTCATTACCCCGGATCTGCCCATGGTCACCAAAAAGAGCGAAACTGTATTTGGTGTCGAAACTGTCAGCATCAATAAATGGATGCCGTACACTTATGGGAGGCAGGAATAAACCATGTCGGTAAATTTAACAATCCGCACCAAGTTGATCATTGTATTGCTTACCTTGGGCTTAATACCTCCTCTACTGATTGGATATATCTCATTAAGTGTTTCACATACAGCCTTGTCTGAACAGGCATTTATCCACTTGATTAGTACCAGGGATGCCAAAAAAGCTCAAATTGAAATGAAGAGGGTGAGATAACCCACTTCGTGGCAGTGAAAGAAGATATTACGGAACAAAAGAAGATCCGAGAATCGCTGCGTGAAAAGGAAGCCCAACTGAGTACCGCCGTAAATAGTATGGTCGGTGGGATTTTCATGATCGATAAAAACCTTAATTTTCAACTCACCAACGAACAATTTCACGAATTATATGATTTTCCAAAAGAGCTGGCTAAAAAAGGGATGCCATTTATTAATTTATTGCGTGCGCGTGCCAGGCGAGGGGAATATGGTCCGGGGGATCCGGAAGAGTTGCTGTCAAAGCGTCTTGAAATGTACAAAGATCCCACACAAGCCAAACAGATAATTATATATGAAGATAAAGTACCTGGCAATAGAACAACGGAAGTATATCGTGCACCAACGGAAGATGGCGGGTTTGTGTTCGTGATCAACGAAATTACGGAGCGAAAAAAAGCAGAAGATGAACTGAGAATTGCCAAAGAAACTGCCGTTGAAGCAACAAAAACCAAGAGTGAATTTCTTGCGAACATGAGCCATGAAATTCGAACGCCCATGAATGCCATTATCGGGATGGCGCATTTGGCCCTGAAAACCGATCTTACCGCCAAACAATACGACTACCTCAAAAAAGTAGATAACTCCGCCAAGTCCTTGTTGGGGATCATCAATGACATCCTGGATTTTTCAAAGATCGAAGCCGGCAAACTGGAAATGGAGTCTGTGGACTTTCAATTGGAGGATCCACTGGATAACATCGCTACACTGGTGGGCATCAAAACTCAGGAAAAAGGGCTGGAGCTGCTTTTTAAGACAGATGCATCGGTGCCGACAGCACTTATCGGTGATCCCCTGCGCCTGGGGCAAATCCTGATTAATTTATCGAACAACGCCGTAAAATTTACAGATGTGGGGGAGATTGTTGTCTCCACCGAATTGGTCAAAAAAGACAAAGCACAGGTCACCTTGAAATTTTCGGTTCAAGACACAGGCGTTGGTATGACCTCAGAGCAAGCGGCCAAGCTGTTTCAACCGTTTATGCAGGCAGACTCCTCTACCACCCGCAAATATGGCGGTACCGGTTTGGGACTAACAATCAGCAAGCGGCTGGCAGAGATGATGGGTGGCGAAATCTGGGTGGAAAGCGAGCAGGGTCAGGGCAGTACCTTCAGTTTTACCGCCAACTTCGGTCTGGGAAAAGAGAAGGCCAAAAAACAATATAAGCCCGCATCCGAACTGCGCGGCATGAAAGTTTTGGTGGTGGACGACAACGCCACCTCAAGGGACATTTTACAGGAGATGCTGGAATCTTTTACTTTTAAGGTCACCGTGGCAGCATCCGGACCAGAGGGAATCACAGAACTTGAGAGTGCGAAGGAAGATAGACCTTTCGAGTTGGTTGTTATGGATTGGAAAATGCCGGGTATGGATGGTATCGAGGCATCCAGGCGGATTAAAGATCATGAGGGTTTGATCAAAATTCCAGCCATCGTTTTGGTGACCGCTTATGGTCGTGAAGAGATTATGCAGCAAGCAGAGGAGGTGGGACTCGAAGGTTTCCTCCTTAAACCTGTCAATCCATCGATGCTTTTTGACACTATCATACAGGTGTTTGGCGAAGAGGTGCCTGAAATCTCGCGGGTTGTGCAAAGACATGAACAAGAAGCAAGAGCGTTAGAACATATTCGAGGGACAAATGTACTATTAGTGGAAGATAATGAAATTAACCAGCAGGTGGCCAAGGAAATTCTTGAGGGTGCCGGTCTGAATGTTGACTTGGCCGCCGATGGCCAAGAGGGTGTCAATGCTGTAAAGGAAAACAATTATGATGCGGTGCTCATGGACGTACAGATGCCAGTGATGGACGGATATACGGCCACCCGAGAGATCCGAAAAGATAAGCTCTTTAAGGATTTGCCAATTATCGCCATGACAGCACATGCAATGGCCGGTGATGAGGATAAAAGTTTGGAAGCAGGAATGAACGGACATGTCACCAAACCCATTGACCCCAACCAACTGTTTTCGACTCTGCAGAAATGGATAAAACCGAGTGAGAAACGGGTCCAAGTCCAACAACCGGAAGTTTCTGTTGAGCAATCTGAGTCGGATAAGGCGGTCCCGGCAGAAGATGAGCTTCCGGAATCTTTGTCGGGATTTGATCTGGCAGATGGATTAAAGCGATTGCAAGGAAACAAAAGGCTTTATCGGAAGTTGCTTTTAAGTTTTGCTACGGACTACAACGCGGTAGCAAATGAAATCCGACAGGCACTTGATGCCGAGGATTTTGATCAAGCCCACAGCCTGGTGCACAATCTCAAAGGATTGGCCGGTAATCTTGCGGCTATAGAGCTGCAAGCAGCCGCGATGAGTATGGAAAAACTTGTTAAAGGCGTTAACAAAAAAACCCCGTCAACCGAACAGCTAAACTTGAGATTCTTGGAGCTTGAAAACACTCTCAATCAAGCCCTGGAATCAGCTCAAAGCCTTGGTGTATCAGCTGAAGAAAAAATCGGTAAACTATCTACTGAAGAGCTTGTAGATATTCCCACCGAATTATCTCAGGATATTGCCAAACGTATTCGCGATGCGGCTGAAATGGGAGATGTCACCAATTTAAATGCCATCGCAGAGGAAATTAAGGATCAATCAGATTCCTGTATGCTGCTCAGCAAGCAGATTATTCAGATGGCTGAAAACTTTGACCTGGATGGGATCCAAAAATTAGCAGATGACTTGGATGCATACTAATTATCCAGATTTTAGGATTGGGTATGCAATGCGTAAAATATCTGGATGATAGGTTTCTACTCGTTAACCAATCACCGAAAAGCTGCTGTCAGGATTGATTTCTCTGAGACGTGAATAAAAGCCCACATTAAACGATCTTGCGGTATACTTCATTTGAAATTGCAGCGGGTTCTTGTCATGGTCGAGCCCGGCCTCGACTTTATCTATCAGTTCGGCCATCATGACCCCCGCCACCGGAGCATTTTTGTACTGGTTTCCGGAAGTTCCGATGGCCATGTAAAAACCGGGCAGATCCGACATGTCGTAGATGGGGATCCAGTCATCTGAGACATCGTATAGGTCCACCACGCCCTGCATTTGATTCGGCACCGTCAGTCCCTCGATCCGTTGGGCTTCGCGCATGGCCTGGGCAGTCCACTGTTTGGTGAAGCTGGTATCATATTTGTCCGGATCGACATACTCGCGCTCATCGCATTCAGGGTCTTCCGAGCCCACCAGGATGTGATTGCCCGTCTCCGGTCTCGAATAGCAGCCGATATCACCGTCGGAGATGATCGTCCCGACCTTCTGGTAATCGATGCCCTCAGGGGCGGGAACATGGCAGACTTCCTGGCGCAGGGCCCTGGTTTTGATTTTCATGCCATCTTCCACGCCGGCCATACGGTTGATGATATAGGAGTGGGGACCGGCGACATTGACGACGATACCTGCATTGATCTGGGTACCGTCCTTTAAGGTAATGCCTGCCACCCGGCCGTTTTCTTTGCGAATATCGACCACTTCGGCATTAAACATAAACTGGCTGCCTTTGGCTTCGGCTGCTCGCTGGAGGTTATGGGTGGAAAGCTGTGGATCGGTGATATAGCCTGATTCCGGTACAAAGATCGCTCCACCGACGGCCTCACCGGTGGGCTCTCCAAAATCGGGATCATCGGGCAGCTTGACTGGGAAGTATTGGCGGGTATCCAAAAAAGGCACCTTCTTTTTTATCCCCGCGATATCCAATTCTTCGTATTCAACCCCCAGGTCATCGAGACTGGCCATGACATTTTTAAGGTATTTGTTGTGGGCGGTTTTTATCACCAGGCAACCGGTATTAATATACTTTGCCGCACCCAGCTCGTCCTCCGCCGCCAGGTATTCGGGCCAGTTGATCCAGTAATAATATCCTTCGCGGGCCATGGCGACGCCATCCGGCGTTGAGTAGTGCAAGCGAATGACGGCACAGGAACCCGACGTGGAGCCGTAACCGGCCGATGGCAACTTGTCCAGATTGAGTGTTTTGTAGCCTTTCTTGGCCAGTTCGAAAGCAATGGCGGCACCGATGATGCCGGCCCCTACAATAATTGCGTCATATTGTTTGTTCACGGATAATCCTCCCACTAATTTTTTTTACCCCCGGTCGATTTGAAAGCGTCCTCACTTGCCCAGTTGGATCATTTCTATTTAGCCGCCCGCTCACTTCGTTCGCTCGACAAACGCAGACGGACGCGGAATTTTGCCTCCGCCGCCCTCTCGACTTCACTCGAAACAGACTTGCGGAGGCAAAACCATCGATCCCCGCGCGAAACTATAAACGCTTATGCGTGACAGGCATGATGCATTTGCCTGGGTAGGTCGCCCAGGCAATATTTGTCTATCGTCCGCGTATTGTCTGCGTGTGTCTGCGGTTTAAATATTAATTGGAGATGATACTCACTTAATATTGACTATCGAACCGCTCATTCTCTATTTATGGATATAATCTGTCAAGAAAATATTTAGCTGAGAAACACAAAGTTGTTGAACAAGGGCCTGTATTGGATTACTAACTGAGACCGGATTATTTGAGGCGTATTCATGAAACACAAAACTGAAACATTGGTCATCGGCGGCGGCGCCATCGGCATCTGTTGTGCCTATTACCTTCATGGGTTTGGCAAAAATGTCACCGTAGTCGAAAAAGACGACATATGTTCCGGCAGTTCCTATGGCAATGCCGGACTGATCGTTTTCCCAAGGGCTCAAATGGATGTTCAATCCGGAGAGCCCCTTTTACATTAAACCCCGGTTCCGGAAAGAGTTTCTCTCGTGGCTGTGGAAGTTTCGCGGTGCCTGCAGCGAGAATAACGTGCACAAAGCACTCCCTATTTTAAGCGGCCTCAGTTCTGCCAGTATGGATTTGTTTGACGATCTGGCTGCGCTTGAAGGACTTAATTTCGGGTTTGAAAAAAACGGAATAGTGGAAATTTTTAACACCCATAAAGGTATTGAGAAGGGCGCTGAAGATGCACGACGCCTGCAAGAATATGGTATTGAACACAAAATCTTGGAAAATGGCGAAATTATGCAATACACCCAGGGTATGCGAACCACCGCTGTGGGCGGCCTCTTTTTTCCCGGCGACGCCCAACTTATCCCCGATCAATTTGTACGCCAGTTAGGCCGGCACCTTGAAAACAAAGGGATTCATCTGCTTACTTCAGTGGAAGTGCTCGGATTTGAAACCTCGGGTCGAAAGGTGACGACTGTTAAGACGACGCGAGGTGACATATCCGTTGAAGAAGTCATTCTGGCCGGTGGTTCCTGGTCCGCGGAGATGGCGCGTGAGTTGAAAATCAAGTTATTGATGGAGCCTGCAAAAGGCTACAGCGTTACTTACAAAAGACCGCCTGGATTTCCTTCCGTACCATTGGCCATGGCCGAGGCCAAAGTTGTACTGA
>CALZJV010000343.1 GCA_945787595.1 uncultured Desulfobacterales bacterium
AAGGAAGGGTCCGGGATGACAAAATCCTGAAGTGCCAGGATGGCGCCTGCAGCGATAAAAAGAAGGCCTGCAATCCCTGCGATGCCGAAGCCGGGTATCACAAAAAGTTCAAATCCTAAAAGGACAATTCCCAGAATCAAAAGCAAAAGCTCCGTATAATCAGCCAAACCAACCAAATACTGATTTAGAAAAACAAGGGCCAGACAGGTGATCCCGATAATCCCCGGCACCCCGAATCCAGGCGCTTTTATCTCCGTATAAAGGGCGGCCAGGCCAATCATCAACAAAAACGGTGCAATGACTCCGATGAACCGGACAAGCGCTTCCGACCAACTCTCTTCAATCCGAATTAGCTTGTAGTTTTCTATTTCCATCCGCCGCAGCATTTCATCAATAGTATCAACGCTCATCCTGGAAAAGCCCAGCTCCAATGCCTCGGTATCACCCATCGTCAGAAGTTCGCCCTCGGCTACAATCGTCTTTTTCGATGAAACCCGCTCCTTTTCCGCCTGGCTCAGATCTTCGAATGCCTGGGAATCCATGTAAATGGTTTTTCCCTCCATTTCCACAGCATAAACCACCATCTCAGCAGTGACCATGGACTCGGCCAGAGCCTCGGGGTAACCATTGCGTTTCGCAAGGACACGGAATTTGGCCCGCAAAGGGGACTGGAACTTTTCCCCCAGCATCTTCGGACCTTCGTTTGAATAGGTGATCGGTGCACAGTCGCCGATGGTGGTATTCTTTCTCATAACTAGCCTGCTGCAGGCCAGGGCGATCAATGCACCGGCAGAGATGGCTTTGTTTTTAACAAAGGCGATGGTCTTACCTTCAGGAGCAGACAGGAGGGTATCGACGATCTGCAGTGCGGAATCGACGCGTCCGCCGAAGGTATCCATTTCAAAAATAAAAAGGGGATCCGGATCGTCAGTGGGCATCCCAAGCGCCCTTTTTATAAAGGCCGCCATACCCGGGTCTACCGTTCCGGAGACGTTGACGACATATACCTCCCGGGCGGATGCTTGCGCTAAACAAATATTCCGGAGCATAAAAAACGATAAGAAAAAACCGAAGATCGCAAGAAGAATCCTGACTTGCCCGGATCGCATAATCATTCGGCGTCTGGCAATAGCCTTCAAACTGCTCTCCAAAACCCGCAAAGGAAACCCATAATGGATGCACCAATGCATGCTCCCAGAGGGTCTCGGTAACGGGACGCTGAGTTCAAGCGATTATAGATGACTTCAACTGAACAGTTGAAATATGTAACTTCGTGCCGAAATCAAGGTATCGGGCCTGAATGATCAATCCGCTTCAGCTCCATTTCATTGATGGTTCAGTTCTATCCGAAACCTAAACCTCAATCTACCTATACAGAAAAAAATAGAGAATAGCAAGAATGGCTCAGGATTAAGAAATTCAGATTTATAAATTTGTTCCACCGGGTATCATTGGGTAATTATTCAGTTCCTTTCCAACTCTCATTACCCCTTCGAATGATTGACTCTCAAATAAAAATTTTCCTGCAACAGGCCGAAAGTTGGTGAACCGGCTTGAATGGATGACAAATGGGTGGTATTGTGAACCCGGATAGCTGGATACAATACGAAAAATGCTGTAAGCAAATGAAAATACTTATAAAAGGATGAGGTTATCATGGAATTTCCCATAATCCCGGACGAAGAAGCCCTGAGTAAGTGTGCATGGTGCCAAAACCAAATCAATGACCATATGGAAGTCTTAGGTTTAGGTGCGAAGCTAAACCCGGATACTGATTTATCTGGATACGAAAGCCATTGCATTCAGATAGTCCTGGTTTCTGAGGAAAAGCCTGTTTACATGATGGTGACGGCTCAAGGTTCTGAAGCCAGAGATAATGGTAATGACTGCATGTTTTTAATTTGTTCTGAAAGATGTAGTCAGAAATTAAAAAGCGTTTTAGAAAAAGAGATTTCTTTAGGCAAGATCTTTGAAACTGTTCGGTTATGAATATAGCAAGGAATCTGGAAAGGTCCGCCTTCTTTTTTCCGCATCGGCCCGCGGTTATCGCTGGGGACCGAGAGATCTCCTTTAGGCAATTCAATCAGGAGGCCAACCGGGTCGCCACAGGCCTCATTGATTTGGGGGTAAAAAAAGGCGATCACGTGGCACTTTGCGCAACCAATTCCTATGCGTGGCTGGCCTTTTATTTTGGCGTTCTCAAGGTCGGAGCGGTGGCCGTTACCCTGTCGACCGCGCTGCAAAAAACGGAGCTGAATCGCCTGCTCGATGACGCCCGTCCGAAAGTGCTATTCACCGTTGATGAAAAACTCGAGGTCCTGGGCGACCGGCAGTACCGTCCGTATCTGGCAAAGGTCATCTGTCCTGCAGGCGATATTTCTTATCAAAAATTGATCGGCAATACGGGGACTTCCTCATTTAAAGCGCTAGAAATGGAATGTCAGGACGTCGCTGCTATCCTTTATACCGGCGGCACGACCGGCATCCCCAAGGGCGTTATGTTAACCCATGAGAATATAATGGCATCAGCGCACAATGTTTGCCACTTCGAACGCTCCCGCCATCAGGACCGGTCCCTTTGCTTTCTTCCGCTGAATCATGTTTTTGGACAGATTCACATCACAAATTCCATGGTCTACGCCGGCGGTTCGGTCGTCATGCAGCCCTCCTTTGATCTAGACAGGGTCGTCGACGCCATTAAACGATACCGGATAACGAAATTTTATGCGGTACCCACGATCTATGTCCGGCTGCTCCAACTGGAAGGCCTCAAGGAGAAACTGGGTTCGGTGACCTATTGCTTTTCAGCGGCCTCCAGCATGGCTGCAGAGCTAGTTCGGGAGTGGAAAGCCCGTACCCAACTCAATATTCATGAGTCTTATGGCATGACCGAAACAGCGGCGATGGTGACATATAATCATTACTTGCGGCATGTGGTCGGTTCTGTGGGTACGCCCGTCAACATCACAGAAGTCCAGATCAGAGATCCGCAGGGTGCGGTCCTGGAGCAGAGTGCTCAGGGAGAGATTTGTGTCCGGGGTCCCAACATTATGAAAGGCTACCTGAACAATCCTGCCGAAACCAGGGCCGCTTTCTGGGGTGATTGGCTGCGAAGCGGTGATTTGGGGACTTTTGATGAGGATGGCTATCTGTACATTGTCGATCGCATCAAGGACATGATCATCACCGGCGGCGAGAATGTGTATCCCAGAGAGATTGAAGAGGTTCTATATCAGAGATCGGAAATTCAGGAATGCTCGGTCATCGGTTTGCCGGACAAAGAATACGGCGAAAGGGTGACGGCTTGCATTGTTCCCAAACACAAAGACGCACAGCTCGATTTGCCTGAACTGAAGAGTTTTTTAAAAACGCATCTTGCTTCGTTTAAAATTCCCAAGGAGTTCATTATTCTGGAGGAACTCCCCAAATTGAACACCGGCAAGACGCCCAAGCGGGTATTGAAAAAGCAGGTAATGGAAAAAATCAAAGATTATTCATCAAAACGTAACACTGGAACTTAGTACATAGTTTCATAAATACAGTAACGTAAAATCTGAAAAAAGAAATTAAAGATCGAATCCATTCAACACTCAATGTCCTTGTGGTGAAAAAATATTCCGGCGAATACGTTACTGTAATCATGAATAGGAGCACTAACATCGAAGCTGCAACGCCTGTGATGAAAAGGGTTTTTTACGGATGGTGGGTCGTTCTGGCCTGTTCGCTTATCAGCTTCTATGTCGCAGGTGCCATATTCTTTGGCTTTACCGCCTTTTTTGAACCCATCGCAGAGGAGTTTGCCTGGAGTTATACCCAGATATCTTTTGCCGTCAGTCTCCGCGGCTTGGAGATGGGCATCTTTGCGCCTTTCGTTGGTTTCATGGTAGATCGTTTTGGCCCAAGAAAAGTCCTTTTCTGGGGTACCATTATGGTCGGTATCGGACTCATTTCTCTCAGCTTTACCCAATCACTTACCATGTTCTATGGCTCAATCCTGCTGCTTGCATTCGGGGCCGGTGGCTGCACATCCGTCGTCACCATGACGGCGGTAGTCAACTGGTTTCGCAAAAAAGCCGGCATTGCCCTTGGTGTGGCGGGTTCCGGCATCGGCGCCGGCGGGTTAATGCTTTTGCTGATTGTATACCTTATCGATCTTTATCAATGGAGAACCACACTTATCATACTCGGATTGGGGATGTGGGCAATTGGCATACCCTTATCAATGATTGTACGCAATCGGCCGGAACATTATGGATATCTTCTCGATGGTGAGGCGCAATCCATCTCCGGCCAAAGCCGGAAAATTCAGGATAAAGGCGTCGAAGTCGGCCTCAAAGAAGCGCTCAAAATGAGAACTTTCCTCTACCTCAATCTCGTGGAAGCGTTGCGCATGATGACCCTGATGGCTGTCTTCACCCATGTGATGCCCTATCTCAGCAGTGTCGGAATGCAGCGCTCATCTGCCAGTCTAGTGGCCGGTGCCATTCCCCTGCTCAGCATCATTGGACGATTTGGTTTCGGCTGGTTGGGAGATTTCTATGATAAAAAACATGTGATGTCTTTGACGCTGGGCCTTATCATTTTAGGGATACTGGCTTTCAGTTTCGTGCATGTGAGATGGGTGATCATTCCTTTTCTTATACTGTTCCCCTTAGGGCATGGCGGAAGTATGGTTTTAAGGGGGTCGATATTGCGGGAATATTTTGGCAGGAATTCCTTCGGTAAAATGATCGGCATCATCATGGGATCGGCGTCAATTGGAGGCATTGTCGGCCCGACCCTGGCGGGCTGGTCTTATGATACCTGGGGCAGCTATCAACTTATCTGGTATGTTTTTATAGGACTCCTTATCATCGCGTTCACCTTAACCTTAAAGATGGAACCGGTTACAGTAGAAAATATGAAAAGATAGTCGTTCTGAGAGTAATAAAGATTGCAGTTTTTTTTATAAAAATATATCCGGCAAAGACCTAGTTTCATTGGCTGCTTCTGAGCCGGGGTCAAATATATCTTGGTGACTTTCATGTCTTTTTCCCTAATTATCTTTGATTACGACGGTGTTTTAATCGATTCGGAATATGGGTATCGGATATCAGATTCGGGTGTTATTTTATACCGTAAAGGGTCGGAAGCAACCAGGAAAGCGTAACCCACATTATCAGGACCAGTGGTACCCCAACCCGAAGAAAATCATTGAAGGTGTACTCCCCAGCGTTCATGACGAGCAGATTGGTCTTGTAGGCCATGGGGGTGGCATAGCTCATATTGGCTCCGAAGAGCACGGCCAAGACAAACGGTTCGGCCGGCTGTCCCATCTGGGCGGCAATTGAAACGGCGATGGGGGTGCCGATGACCGCTGCTGCGTTGTTGGAAACGATGTTGGTAAGGATGCCCATCAGAAGCATCAGCCCGCTGATCACGAAGAACGGCGAAGTGTCCCCTACCAGGGCATGGACATTGGGTGGCGGGGGAAGGGTCATTGGCGTTATGTATACGTTATTCCTTGACTTTTATATTCAGATACTTCCGCAGGAATCACCAGTAGTATGTCGATAATTTAAGAAACACTGCAGCTCAACAATCGTTGTCTGACGACTTCAAAAACATCACCAAACCGCAAAACGCCTGTAACCTTACCGTCCTTATTGTTCACGATAAGTGGCTGATGGATGCCCATAACATATAAATGCAATGCGTTTTCAAGGGTGGCTGTTTCTTCGATATATTCCATTTTTTCCGGAGTATGCATTACATCGGAAACCGTTAAGCGGCCGCCTCGCTCGCAAATGGTTTGCGTGGGTTCAATCCATAAATTAAAATCTTTGGCAGCTTTCATGACAAAATCGGCAGTAAGTACGCCCTTTTCCTGTTTTTGTTCGACCTTTGTATAATTAGGCTCCAGGGCCCGAAAAACATCGATCATGGTAACTTTGCCTATAAAAGCACCGCTTGCATCAACCACAATTGCGTCTCGATGGGCATGTTCGTTCTCTGATTTCCGAGCCTGCTCCAAAGACTGTAAAATCTCAAGCAGGGTATTTTCTTTTTGAACTGTCACGTAGTTCAAAATCGGGATCATTATCTCTTTCACTTGAGTTTTATTCATGTCGTCTCCTATCTAAAAATGATTCGGGTGAGGGAGTACAAATACACGTTTATGCATTGATTCTATATAGCACAATCGAATATAAAGGGCAAAGCCTCTGAAATGGCATCACCCCCGGGGATATCCGAAGACACAATATTGGAACCCTGCAATATCAATCAGGTTTATGAAGACTGTTGTACACATTAAACTTTTGATACAGGCAACTCACCTTGGGACTTTATGGAGTCGTGAAATGCAATTCTGTAAGGCAAAAATATGGGATGGTAGATAGGAAGGAAATCGTTTTTTTAGGAATCAATATGCTGGCAATACCATAATATTATGAAATGTGGTGATTATTCTCTTATCGCAGGATTGATTGATGTTGTGATCTCAAATAAATATCCAAAATTCCAAGGGCTAAAGGGCATGGAGTAATAGATGGCCTATCTGCATAGCTTTTTTAGTATTGTTAGTTCAATATACAGGCATCCATACGTCTCAATGAATTTGTCATATGTTTTATTCTCATAGCCCAGGAAAAGCCGCTTAGGTTCCTCACAGGATTCGATGACCTCTTCGGTCATTT
>CALZJV010000344.1 GCA_945787595.1 uncultured Desulfobacterales bacterium
GGGTTTTACCATGATGATATCCGCGCCTTCCTCGATATCCATCGTGACTTCCCGAATGGCCTCCAATGCATTGGCCGGATCCATCTGATAGGTTCTGCGATCGCCGAATTTTGGAGCAGAATCGGCGGCATCGCGAAACGGCCCGTAATACGCCGAGCAATATTTAGCGGCATAGGACATGATCGGAATCCGACTGAAATTGTTTTCATCCAGAATTTCGCGGATCTCACCAATGCGGCCGTCCATCATATCCGAAGGGGCAACCATGTCAGCCCCGGCTTTGGCGTGTGACAAGGCCGCACGAGCGATCAGATCCAGCGAAGCGTCGTTATCGACGGTATTGCCTTGCACCACGCCGCAATGTCCATGATCCGTATATTGGCACAGACATACATCGGTGATGGCAACCAGGTCCGGTAATTTTTCTTTGACCGCCATTATTGCTTTTTGAACGATTCCGTTTTCAGCATAGGCCTCGGTGCCGAGGGCGTCTTTTTTTTCAGGGATGCCGAAAATGATAATCGCGGGAATCCCCAGGTCATAGGCCTGCTGCGCTGTTTTAAGAAAATTATCTATAGACAGATTGAAATGCCCGGGCATCGATGGGATCGGGTTTTTAACATCTTTGCCGCCAATGACAAACAGGGGCAGGATGAGATCGTTGACCGATAAACTGGTTTCGCGGATCATGCGTCGCAGGTTTTCACTTTGCCGCAAGCGTCGGGGCCGGTATTCTGGAAAGAGCATCGGGTCGTCCTTCTTTTAATGAATTATGGCGGGAGTGAGAAAAGCGCTAATGGGACCGGCAAATTTCACTACCCGGATAAACCAGAAATAACAAATTACAAGCACCAAATTACAAATAAATTACAAAATCCAAATCTCAAACAAGATCAAATGGCAATTGTTTGGGATTTTGAATTTCGGTCATTGTGTTTTGTTTGGTTTTTGTGATTTGTTATTTGAAATTTTTTATTACTGAAACCCGAACACTGACACCTGAAACCTTACGTTCCTTACATCATATTGTCAGATTAAGGCCCCTAAAGGTCTAATCACAATGTATGGGGGTATGGGTAAGGGCGATTTCTTCATCAGTCAGATAACAAGCGGGATCCGGTGCCCAAATATCATCGCTGACTGCTTCGGCCCGTACCCTGAAATTACCACCGCATACGTCCAGCCAGCTGCACGTGGCGCACCGTCCTTTTACGTATTTTTTCTTTTCTTTCAGTTTTCCCATCAGCGCTTCGGAGGTATCTGTCCAGATTTGCGAAAAGGGTCGATCTTTTACATTACCAAAACTGTAATGACGCCAGAATTGATCGGCATATACCTCACCATCCCAGCTGACGCATCCGATACCGCGGCCGGAATTGTTGCCTTCATTCCATTTCAGAAGCTTCAGGACTTCTTTTGCACGTTCGGGATTTTCTTTCAGCAACCTCAGGTAAATGTAGGGACCGTCAGCATGGTTATCCACCGTCAGCACTTCTTTGGGTTTGCCTTTGTCAAATAACCGTCTGGTTTCATCTATGATCAGATCTACAGCTGCCCGGGTGCCTTCATGGGTCAAGTCTTCTTTTACCAGTTCGGTTCCACGGCCGGCATAAACGAGGTGGTAAAAACAGACCCTGGGGATATCCAAATCTTCGAGGAGTTGAAATATTTTCGGTATCTCGTTGACATTAAATTTGTTGATCGTAAATCGAAGCCCGACTTTTATGCCTGCGTCTTGGCTGTTTTTTATGCCTTCCAGGGCGGACTTAAACGCGCCGCTGACGCCTCTGAAGCGATCGTTGATTTTCTCCATGCCGTCCAGGCTGATGCCGACATAGGATAACCCGATATCTTTTAAGTTACGGGCTATTTCAGGCGTGATTAACGTGCCGTTGGTGGAAATTACCGCTCGCATTCCTTTTTCCACGGCATAGGCGGCCAGCTGTGGGAGGTCTTTGCGAACGAGGGGTTCACCTCCGGAAAACAGCATAACCGGTGATCCGAAGTCAGCAAGATCATCAATTAGCTGCTTGCCCTGCTCGGTGGTCATCTCATTGTCAAAGGAGGTATTTTTCGCATGGGCATAACAGTGGACGCATTTTAAATTACATCTTTGCGTCACGTTCCAGACGACAACAGGGCGCTTGTCCTTGGAAAATTGCAGCAAATGGGATGGCAGCTGCGAGGAATCACGTCCATAGCGAAGTGCATCGGAAGGCTCAACGGTTCCGCAGTATAACTTTGATATTCCAATCATGACGGTTAGAGTGTCTCCTTAATCAGGTTGCCGACATACCCTTCCGGATCCAGTAAGGCCTGGCGGGTGATAAAAAATCGGTTGCGGCCGGTCTTTTCGCGGACCAGTTTAAGGCCGTGCTTAAAATCCTGATCTATTTTTTCGTAAATGATTTTTAACTCGATGAAGGATTCTACCAGTTGTTCAATAATAAAATCAATGGCGTCTTCCTCCAAAACAATATTTATATCATGGTTTTTAAAAAAATACAGTTCAATTTTTTTAATTTCATCGTAATAGGATTTTATCTTCTTTATGACACGGCCGATATCCATCGTGTTATTGACATAACATGTTGCAACCAGGTCGATACGCGACGGTGTCAAGGTCAGGCTATATTTTTCTGTCAGATTGAATTTATTATTTTTCAGGTATTCCCTGATACTTTCTTTTTCCTGAATCAGCAGCTGATCAAAAAGCGCAATCGTTTTTTGTTCCTGATCGGAAGCGGTAAGCGCCTTGATCGATGTTTGCGGTTTTTCTATTATACTGGAAGTGGCCGGAAATTTTTTTATACCGGCAGATGGTAATTTCCTTTCATACTCGAGCAGCACTTTTTCAACCGCACTGACCAGACCCCTGGCGCCGGTGTTTTCAGCAAAGGCATACTCGGCCAGGGTGTGTAATAACCGGTCTTCAAACTTTATTTCGATATCGTAAGCTGCAAAATCAAGCTTTTTACCCAGTATGATGGGATTATTGGGGTTTTTGAGGATACAGTAAAGATCGTCTTCGGTTAAGTGCTCAAAAATCGCTCTAACCGGCAAACGCCCAACGAATTCCGACTCAAAGCCGAACTCGATTAAATCTTCTGATCGGACATTTGTTAAGATATCGACTTGGTCCTCGGCTTTTTGAATACGGGCGCCAAATCCAATGCCCTGCCTGGAGAGTCGTTTCTGGATGATCGGTGCCAGCTCCCCAAACGCCCCGCTCATTATAAACAGGATGTTGCCGGTGTTGACGGAACGCTTTTCCCGTTTTCCGGTTTTACGAAATTGCTCGATTTCCTGGATCATTGAAATGGGATCATGGGGAACTTTCAAATCGACTTCGGTATCCTCCATCGGCTTGAGCAGTGCCCGTTGCACGCCGGTGCGGGACACATCGGCGCCGATCAGGTTGCGGCTGGACGCAATTTTGTCGATCTCATCGATATAGATGATGCCGTATTGGGCCAGTTCGATATCATCGTCGGCTTCCCGCACCAAATCCCTTACCAGATCTTCAACATCTCCGCCGACATACCCGGTCTCGCTGAATTTGGTGGCATCCCCTTTGACAAACGGAACACCGATTTTATTTGCAATTAATTTAATTATATAGGTTTTTCCGACACCGGTGGGTCCAATCATCAGCACATTGTTTTTGATGCTGCCGACCATATCGCCGATAGGATCAACTGATTCCATGGAGCGTTTTATGCGGTTAAAGTGAGTGCAAATTTTAGTCGCTAAAATGGCCTTGGCGTTGTCCTGTTTGACAACATATTGATCCAGGAAAGCAATGAGTTCCTCCGGCTTTAAATCAAAGTTGATTTTTTTGCCGCTTTTACCGGATTCTTTGGTTTTGTCCAGAACAGCTTCCTGGGTCAGGACCATCGGCGATACAATTTTTACATTATCACCAAACTTTTTTGCCAGAAACTCACTGATTTCTTTTTCTAATTCTTTGGGATCGGGTATTTTTTCACTGTGCTCTTTCATGATCCTAAATTATAAACATGTCCAATCGGAAATGCAAGTGCGGAGGTGGATGCGGTTAGGGCCAACGCATTTATAACTTGTCCATGGTATTTCGTCTCACAATAATCTCATATCACCAGCCAGCTTTCCTGCCCGCCCAACCTACTGCAGGCTGGCTCATCCCTAACATTCCTGAAAATAGGTGAATAGTGGTCACTGACAACCCTACCACACTTTTGCCATTGATCGGTTTAGATAAGAATATTCGGTTGAAATCACTTTAGTTAGTTGGTATGGATCTTTTTCTCATGGACCGGATTAAAATACATTTCTACGGCACTTGACCGCCGACAGGATTCGTTTTTTGATAAATTCCGCAAAGGTGGAATCTCTTTTTCGATCAAACTGACCGCCCTCCATACAAGGCGGGTAAACTTTTCAGGCCAGCGGCTGAGCTGAAACCTGAAAACTGACACCTGAAACCTTTAGTTTCTCAAAACATAGTGTCAGGTATGATCCGATAAGGACCTAATAACCAGGAGGAATATCTCATGGCACAACTGGAAAATCCGATGGAAATCTTCATGTTGCTTCCTAGAACAAATTGCAGAGAATGCCGCGAAGCAACCTGCCTGGCCTTTGCGGCATCGGTGTTCCAGGGGAAAAAAAACCTTGATGAATGTCCGCATTTAGACAGTGATATAATACATCAGTTTGGCGGTAAGACAAACCAGCCGGATATTGCTGAACAGCATCTGGCAGAAACAATAGGGCAGTTTAAAAAAAAAATTTCGACGATAGACCTTTCATCAGCTGCGCAGAGATTAGGCGCTAAATTTTCAAATGATAAATTGACAATCAAAGTCCTTGGTAAGGATTTTAGTGTTGATTCTAAAGGGAGGATATCATCCGATATCCACATTCACGAATGGGTTACCGTACCGTTTATCAACTATATACTTTATGGCGCTGGGATACCTGCTTCAGGCAAATGGGTGCCGTTAAGGGAGCTTAAAAGCGGAAAAACCTGGTATCGGCTTTTCGGACAACGATGTGAAAAACCATTAAAAAGGATTGCCGATATCTACACCGATCTTTTCAAAGACATGATTCACATCTTTAACGGGAAAGAGGTTGAGAATCATTACGCGGCCGATATCTCACTGGTCCTGCACCCATTCCCGAAGGTACCGATTTTGATCTGCTACTGGGAACCTGACGAGGGACTTGAATCCAGTCTCAACCTTTTTTTTGATTCAACAGCGGAAGAAAATCTCAACATTGAATCCATCTATGCTCTTGGTACGGGACTGGTGAGAATGTTTGAAAAGATCGCTCAAAGACATGGGTTGCAGTGAAACTTTCCATAGTTTTTTATGTGATATGTGTGATACAGGGTTTTTGCTAACTCGGCAACAGGCACTGCATAAAAAATAATGAATTTCTTGTTAAACGTATCGTCTCAGTGTTCCAAGCACATTTGGCGAGATACTTAGGATCGCTAGGGAAGGTGTTTTCTCCCATCCGATCGATGAAGGAGGCTCCATGGTTGAAATTCATATTCAAGAAGACATTTTCAGAGCATATCCCACCTTCCGGCGCGGGATTGTGGTGGCTAAAAATGTCCATAACCAGGGTCCTTCTGAGACTCTGGAGGGAAAGCTTGAGGAAGCAATTGCAGACGCTGCCAAACATCCGCTCGACCTAAAATCCAATCCACGCACCGCCGTTTGGAATGAAGCCCATCGTCAATTCAAATCCAATCCGAATAAATTTCCACCCGCGCACTGCGCTCTGTTAAAGCGGGTGCAAAAACCGGGAACCCAAATCCCCTTCATTAACAAAATCGTCGCTATTATGAACTACAATTCAATCAAAGATGTAACACCTGTGGGCGGTGACGACCTTACGCATGCCGGCCAATGTCTGGAGCTACGTTATGCGACCGGCAGCGAGAATTTTACCCCTCTGGGATGTCCTGAAATCTCTGAGCATCCCAATCCAGGCGAGATCATATATGTGGTTACAGAGTCAAACGAGGTCATGTGTCGCCGTTGGAATTGGCGCAATGGTCATAAAACCCGTATCACCGAAAAAACACAAGCGATCGTTATGAACATCGACGTGCTCGGTGAGAATAGCGAAGCCAGAGCAATTGAGACACGGGACCGAGTGGCCAAAATGTTGGCGGAATTCTGCCTGGCAGAAATCGAGACAACCCTGCTGACGCCTGCTAGTTTGCAATATCAAGTTGCTGTTTAAGAACCTAAACTGAGGGGTTGAACGTTCGCAACTCAAAGTTAAAGCGCCCTAACTGGTCTCTAACCATCGTATTACGCGTCAATCGGGTTGAATTCTAACTTAATTCTTTTCCAGATTGAAAAACTAGTTTAGTTTTAAAAAAAAATAATATTGTGGATTGGTAAGTACTATCGATTATACCGGCAGCCATCATAGCTTTTGCTATTTCTTTTTCATCGCATTCCATAGCATCTGCAGCACCAAGTATAGCGCCAGGTAACCCACCGCATGAACCTGCTGTTGGGGCAGCAACAATAACTCCCATGGCACTTTTAATTTCCATTAAAGCTGAAACAAGGTTATTGACGCCCTGAAGCAGATTTGATAAAGCCATGTGCGAAATTCTGGTAGTAAAAGGAGAAAAAAACCATGTACGATGACCTTAAAGATAAAC
>CALZJV010000345.1 GCA_945787595.1 uncultured Desulfobacterales bacterium
TGAAACCTGACACCTGAAACCTTGAACAGATTTGATCTATGGCAGAGCCGATCACCTCTGACCTGGCCCTGAGGACCAGGTTTTCGATTTTGAATAAAAAGTAAACCGTCAAATTTTCGATAGGCATAAATTCCAGCGCAATAGGACGATATGGCTTGTTACGGTTTGGAAAGTTAAGTGTTCAAATCGCAAATTTGATGCCATTTTTCAGCCCAAAGAGGTATATCGGAGATTTATCTCCTAGCTTACTGTTATTATGCTATATTTAAGTTTTTAAATCTTTTTTGGAGTTAATCGGAATCAAATATACAAGGCAGATATGCAAAGAAAATTGACAGAGCTGTATACCTGGTTGGCAGCAAAAATCAGTGATTAACACCTGTTCCTGTTTGGTAGACCCCTTCAGGTGCCATAGTAGATCCCTTCAAACGCCATAAAGGATGGGTCCGATCTCGAAAAATTTATTGTAACCGTTCACGGGTTCAAAGGTTCAGGGTTCAGCCCAGCCGCCGGCCAAAAAAACGGCCGGTCAAATCGAAAAAGAAACTGATAAATGCGAGAAAGGTAACCCTGAACGGTGAACTCCCTGGCCCAGATATGACTTTACATAGCTGAATTATTTAGGTTCATATTTGGGAACCTGACACGGTCCGGAATATGATCTTATAAGTCGCACTCTCCGAGGCGTAGTCTATGAGCCGGAGGCCAGGGCGGGCTGAACCTATGAACGCTAACTAAAATTCGATGAACAGGAGGCGAGTATCATAGGACGGGATTGGAGAAAAATGGAGATGGAAATTTGATAAAAAAAGGGTTGTTTTGAAAGCTGAACATGGCCCCTCGGCGTAAAAATAACTTAGCGCTGATGGGCTTTCAGATTCCCTGTTGTTCCAGGCAGTCGGACAAGCGTTTGACCGCTTCGCGCAGTTGCGCCTTGGGTGAATATGAAAAGTTTACACGAATATGGTGCCGTTCGGGGCTTTCACCATAGAAGGCTTCCCCCGGCACAAAAGCGACCTTGAACTTCAGGGCCGCGTGAAACAGCTCAAGGGTATCCACATTTCGCGGCATGCTGACCCACAGGAACATACCCCCCTCCGGCTGAGTCCAGGTCACATTTCTCTGCGCTGGAAAGCACTCTGACATGGCGTTCAGAAATAGTCCCAATTTATCGCCGTAGTAGGCGCAGCATCGCTCGTAGTAGGCTTCGAGGTCAACTTCCGTGAGAAAAGCGGCGCACATGTCCTGGTTGTATTTAGGTGTATTCAGGGTGCTGCCTTCCTTTATGTTGGTCATCTTATCAATCACTTCCGGTGGCCCGATATTGAATCCGATCCGCATGCCCGGGCAAAACAGCTTGGAAAAAGTGTAGATTCCAATGACACGACCGCCGCCTCTTTTTTGATCCAAGCTGAAAAGCGACGGTAGCAAGGCCCCGTGGTAGCGCAGCCTGCGGTAAGGGCTGTCTTCGATGATCGGCACACCAAAAAGGGTACTGAGGTCCAGCAGAATTTCGCGTTTGGCCAGGCTCATGCTGACCCCGGAAGGGTTCTGGAAATCCGGCACCACGTATATGAATTTCGGCATGCGGCCTGCAGTCTGACAATCCGATAAAACTTCGTGCAGTCTTCCAACGTCGATACCATCGGAATCAAGGTCTACCCCAAGGTAGATGGGACGTTGCATCTGGAAGGCGGCCAGGGCTCCGGCGAATGTGGGGCGCTCCACAACCACGGTGTCGCCCGGGTCCAGGAACAGCCGCCCGGCCAAATCCAAACCCTGTTGTCCGGACGTCGTAATCATAATATGGTCCGGCGCCACACGGATACCGTCGCGCTTCAGAAAAGCAATGACGGCATCGATTAATTCTGTCTCCCCGCGGACAGGTGAATACTGCATGATGCGGTCGATGTCGCGGTCCAAACGCTGTCGGGTCGCCATCTGCAATTCCGCTCGCAAAAACATATCCGGTGACGGCAGTCCGCCGGCCAGAGAGATGATTGCCGGATCGTTAATTAATCCCAACAGCTTGCCGATGGAGTATCCTTCGTAGTTAAGCATATTCGCGGCATACCGCAGGTGCCAGTTCTTCAAAATTAGCTTCTCCTTTTGCATCAACACGGGAAAAATGATAGTGGATAATTGGTTTTTTCTGCCAAGTCTGACATTGTTCACCCTAACGGAGAAAAGAATATCATGCCTGAAATTAATCGCCAACGACTCATGGATGACTTGAGACACCTCAGGACCATAGGGCAATACGGCACCGGTGTTGTACGTCCTGCCTTTTCTACCAAGGATATGGAAGCGCGTCAATGGCTCCTTGATCGGATGGAGGAGGCCGGCCTCCAGGCGAATATAGACGGCGTCGGCAATGTGTTCGGTCGATCTCCGAATCTGGGCAGGGGTGTCCTTGTCGGGTCTCACACGGACACCCAGCCCCAGGGAGGATGGCTCGACGGGTCTCTTGGAGTCATTTACGGATTGGAGATCGCGAGATCATGCGCGGAAGACCGGCGCACGGCTCACTTGGCCGTGGATGTGGCATCATGGAGTGATGAGGAAGGCACCTACATGGGCATGCTGGGCAGTCGATCTTTTTGCGATAAGCTTGGCCTGGACGACATGGAAAGGGCGCAAAACCATCAGACTGCCCTGCCCCTCTCAGCCGCACTCGAGCAGGCGGGACTCGCTGGAATTCGGGCAGTCAAGCTGGATCCCGACCGCTATACCGCCTATCTGGAGGCCCATATCGAGCAAGGCCCCCATCTTGAAGCGCGGGGAACGCTATTAGGGGTGGTTACTGCCATCGTTGGCATCCGTACCTTCAAGCTCACCTTCAAGGGGCAACAAAACCACGCAGGCACCACCCCCATGGAGTACCGCAAGGACGCAGGTGTCGCACTTATGGACCTCGCTCATGTCATCAACCGTGAGTTCCCCACCCTGGCGGGCTCCCGGACGGTATGGACCATCGGACATGTGCGACTGGAGCCTGGCTCGCCAAGTGTGGTCCCTGGACACGCTGAATTGTTACTCCAGTTTCGTGATACAGACGAGTTAATTCTTGATGCCCTGGAGTCGAAAACCACACGTATCGTGCAGGAAGCTCATGAGCAGGGACCGGTGGAGGTCGGCCTGGAAGCCGTATTCCCCCGGACTGTATCCGCCGCCATGGACGAGACCGTCCAGGAGTGTCTGGCTGCAGCGGCCGAAACCCACGCTCCCGGCAAGTGGATCCGCATGCCCAGCGGTGCCGGCCACGACGCCCAAATCCTCGCTCAGGGTCTTCCGGCCGGCATGCTGTTCATTCCGAGCATCGGCGGTATCAGTCACGACATTGCCGAGGACACGGCCGAAAAAGATATCGTCAGAGGCTGCCGGGCCCTGGCTACGGCGACCGAGGCACTGCTGCGCCAGGCGAATCCGGTCTGACCCGATCAGTCCGTCCGGGCCGCAAGCACGGCGGTGAGAAGACGAACGCCTCTTCGAGTTGAGCCGGCGGGACAGGCTCAAAGGGGGTTTTATCTGAAAACATGCCGTAAATAAATGAAGCTTTAAGGTTTCAGGTGTTCCGCCGCAAGCGGATCAGGTTTCACCACTACCGCCGACCAGCGAGATGATCGCCGGATCACTAATTAAACCCAATAGCTAGCCGATGGAATACCCTTCGTAGTTAAGTATATTCTCGGCATATCGCAAGTGCCAGTTCCGCATTATTAACTCCTCATGTTACGACCCCACCAGGCTGCGGCACTCAGCTTCAAGCAGAAAGTGCGACAGCTCATGCTTAACGCGCGCTTGGTCTTTGATTATCTGCGCATGACTGAAAACTTAAGCGCTGGTGCCTTGCGCAATTAGAACAAATTTACCGTGATTGTGAGGGGAAAAAAGTTGACATTCAATACCTGATCGGTTTAGATTGCATGATTGGTACGGCTGGATATATCCGATTTCCAATCTGAGTCCCGTAGCGCAGGGTGTCCCCTCTGCATAAGCGGTTGATCAATATCGAATGTTTTAAAATCGGCTTGAAGGGTTGATAATAATAATCCAAGAAAGGAGGTACGATTTAAGGTGCTGTGGCGTAAAGCCACATCCAGCAGTGTTTTACGGATTGCGGCATGCTTTTGCCGCTTCATCTGATTCAGTAATCAAACGTTATGGAGCTGCGTCGCTTTGACGCAAGAAAAGGAGGGCGTATGAAACGATTTGGAAAGATAATGATTTTGATGGTTTTGCTCGTGGCCATCGTTTTTAGCCAGGCGGTATATGCCAAAACTTTTAAGTACTCCACGTCGGGGGATATCCTTACGATGGACCCCCATTCCCAGAACGAAGGACCCAACAATGCCATGAAGAACAATGTCTTCGAATGTCTGGTTCATCGTAACTATAAGCTGGAAGTGGAGCCTTCTCTGGCGACCAGTTGGGAAGTCATCAATCCGACCACCTGGCGGTTCTATCTGCGCAAGGGCGTCAAGTTTCACGACGGCAGTCCTTTTACGGCCGATGACGTGGTTTTTTCCTATAAACGCAACGCACATCCCCAATCCGACATGAACGCCTACCTCGCCACCGTAAAAGAGGTTAAAAAAGTCGATGATTATACGGTGGACTATATCACCAAAGGGCCGGATCCCATCCTGACTCAAAATCTAACGGCCCATTTCATCATGTCCAAAACCTGGTGTGAAAAACACAATGTGGGCAATCCCATACGCGGCTCCACGGATGAAATCTATGCCACCCGTCACGCCAACGGCACCGGACCATTTATCATGGTGGAACGTGTACCCGATACCCGCACCGTACTGGTAAACAATCCCAACTGGTGGGGCAACGCTACCAAAACACACAATCTCACCAAGGCGACCTTTGTACCCATCGCCAACGCCGCCACGCGGGTCTCGGCCCTGCTGACCGGCGAGGTGGACATGATTTTTCCGGTGCCGCTCCAGGATGTTAAGCGCGTCAACGCCACCCCGGGGGTCAGGGCCATGCAAGGACCCGAGCTGCGTACCGTATTTCTGGGCTTTGATCAGCATCGGGATGAATTGCTGGACATGAAAGGCTCCGGCAAGAATCCTTTCAAAGACGTTCGGGTTCGTCGCGCCTTTTACCAGGCCATCGACATTCAGGCCATTCACAAAAAAGTCATGCGCGGCGCGTCCACGCCCAGCGGCCTGATGATTGCTCCCGGGATTGTGGGATGGGATGAGAAATTAAATGAACGCTATCCCTATGATCCCGAAGCGTCCAAAAAGCTGCTGGCTGACGCCGGCTATCCCGATGGCTTTCCCATCACGTTTGATTGCCCCAATGACCGCTATGTCAATGATGAGGCCATCTGCCAGGCGGTGGTGCCGATGCTGGCCCGTGTCGGCATCGATGTCACCCTCAACGCCCAAACCAAGGGCCTCCATTTTGACAAGATCGGGTTGAAGCAGAAAAACAATACCAGTTTCTTTATGTTGGGCTGGACCCCGGGCACCTATGACGGACTCAACCCGCTGGTCAATCTGATGACCGTGGAAGGCAAAGCCCATGGAACCTGGAATTGCGGCAAATACAACAGCCCCGAAGTCGAAGCCCTTACCAAAAAAATCGCCGTGGAGGTGGAACACGAGAAGCGGCTTAAATTGATCCGGGAAGCCATGCGCATCCATAAGGAAGAGTTCGGTCATATTCCGCTGCATCAACAGGCCCTGGCCTGGGGAGTGGCGGATTATGTGGATATCAAGCAACCGGCCAACGACTCGGTCTGGCTGCGATATGTAAAAATTACCAAATAACCGCGCAACCTTACTGTGAAGAGCGGTCCGGGTAGGTTACCCCGGGCCGCTTTTTAATACGGGAAACTTGAATGATCGCCTATATTATTCGACGTATTTTTCAGGCCGCCATTGTTATGCTGGCCGTGGGCCTGATTGCCTTTAGCATGTTCACCTTTGTGGGGGATCCGATCGCCAGCATGGTGGGGCAGGATTCGACGAACGAGCAACGGGAGCTTATCGCTGAAAAGCTGGGGCTCAATGATCCGTTCTATATTCAGTACGCGCACTATCTGGGGCGCATGCTGCGGGGACAATTCGGGATTTCCTATCGACTCGGCGTTCCCGTGACGGAGCTTTTTAAAGAGCGCCTGCCGGCTACCCTGGAATTGAGCGGTGTGGCGGCCCTGTTTACCCTGGTGTTCGGCATTCCTCTGGGGGTGTATACGGGGCTCCACCGGGAAGGATGGATCAGCCGCTTTATATTGACCATATCGCTGGTGGGCATATCTTTGCCGACCTTTCTGATCGGTATTCTGCTCATCTTTTTATTCGGGGTGATCCTGGGTTTGCTGCCGTCTTTCGGTCGGGGTGAAGTGGTGCAGATCGGTTTCTGGTCTTCCGGTTTGTTTACCATGAGCGGCCTCAAATCCCTGATCATGCCCTCGGTAACCTTGGGGATGTTCCAGATGACCCTGATTTTGCGTCTGGTGCGGGCCGAAATGCTCGAGGTTCTCCGTACCGACTATATCAAGTTTGCCCGTGCCCGTGGACTGACCAACCGCGTAGTAAATTTCAGACATGCCCTCAAGAATACACTGGTGCCGGTGATGACCATCACCGGCCTGCAGATTGGCGGGCTCATCGCTTTTGCCATTATTACAGAA
>CALZJV010000346.1 GCA_945787595.1 uncultured Desulfobacterales bacterium
AGTTGATACAATCATCGAGATTGGAGGGCAGGACTCAAAATTTACCACGCTAAAGGAGGGCACCGTCACATTTTCGATCATGAACACGGTTTGTGCCGCCGGGACGGGTAGTTTTATTGAAGAGCAAGCTCAAAAACTGGGCTGTCCCCTGGACGAATTTTCCAACCGCACAGAAAATCAAAGATCGCCGCTTGCCAGCGACCGCTGCACGGTGTTCATGGAAAGAGACATCAATCATTACCTCAACGAAGGTTACGCGGTTAATGAGGTGCTCGCATCGGTTCTGCATTCAATAAGGGAAAATTATCTAACCAAAGTCGCCATCGAAAATAATATCGGAAAAACAATCCTTTTTCAGGGAGCAACGGCAAAAAACAAGGCACTGGTGGCCGCCTTTGAACAGCGGCTTAAAAAGCCGATCCATGTCTCCAGGTATTGCCACCTGACCGGGGCGCTGGGAACTGCCATCCTGCTTTCAGAGCAGAAGATCTCATCCACGAAATTTAGAGGCCTCAGCCTTCATGAAAAAAAGATTCCGATCCAATCGGAAGTGTGCGAGCTGTGCACTAACCACTGTAAATTAACCCTGGCTGATATTGGTGGGGAGCGGGTCGCCTATGGATTTTTATGCGGCAGAGACTATGATGCCACCAGATACGTCAGCAACAATCTTAGCGGATTCGATCTGCTCCGGGAAAGAAAAAAGGCGATTTCATTTAAACCGCAATCGAAAACCGGATCCGGCCTTACCATCGGCATTCCGGCCGCACTCCACCTGTATGAAGACCTGGCGTTGTGGCAAACATTTTTCAATTCGCTGAATTCTGCGCACCCCTGACGGCGTTGCACGGGCATATCAAATATTTTCTGACCGATCCTGCCGGCGATCAAGGCGTGGACTTCATCTTTTTGCCTTTTTATTTTGAGAAAAAAGCAAAGGAAAAGGGCGTGCGCAGGCAATATTGTTATTACACTCAGTTTTCCCCTTCCGTCGTCTCGGCGGCAGTCGACCGGTTAAAAGATATAAAAAACAGCGGCAATAAAATTCTAATGCCCCTGGTAAACTATCTTTACAGCAGTTTTCACACCAAAGTTGAGCTGTATCGGATGCTCAAATCCATATCGAAAACTCCCATCGGCTTTCTGGAAGTGGCAGCGGCCTATGACAGTGCTTTGGAATTCAAGAAATCCTGCCGATCGAGGCTAAAAGAAATATACCAAAGAGACCTGGCTGAAACAGGCCAAGATATCCACGTGGTTTTGCTGGGCCGGCCCTATACCGTCCTTTGTCCGCAGATGAACAAAGGCATCCCGGATATATTTGCATCTCTGGGCATCAAAGCATTTTATCAGGATATGCTTTCGTATAGCCGGCAAGACGTGGCGTCGATTCAGCCGCTGCTCTCCGAGCTGCACTGGCACTATGCCGCCAAAATACTGGAAGCCGCAGAAGTCGTCGCACAATCCAACGGCGCTTATCCCGTATTGATCACATCTTTTAAGTGCAGCCCGGATTCCTTTGTGGTCGATTATTTTAAGAAGATCATGGAATCTCATGCCAGGCCATACCTGATATTGCAGTTGGACGAACACGATGCCACAACCGGCTATGAAACCCGTATCGAGGCGGCAGTCCGATCTTTTAAAAACCACCACAGTGCTGCAGTTGCGGCCAAATCACAAATATTGCATCCGGCACTTATGCCGGGTAGAGAAAAGACTTTGGCCGGTAAAACACTCATCTTACCGGCTTGGGACAACCTGAGCCTGAGGCTGGTGAAGAATCGCCGACCTGCATCCAAAAAAGTCTGCGATACAACTCCGGGCAGTGCATCCCGCTCAATATTATCGCCCAGGAATTTATCGATTATGTTGAATCCCATCGGCTCGATCCGGCCAAAACGGCCCTGTGGATGATTTCATCGACGATATCCTGCAATCTTGGTCTATTCCCCCATCATATAAAAACGCTGTTGGATGCCTACGGTCAGGGAATGGAAAACGTCGGGATTTACACCGGAAGTCTGTCTTTTACCGACATATCTTTGAAGCTGCCTTTAAATACTTACCTGGCCTATATGGTGGGCGGGCTTGTCCGCAAGATCGGCTGTAAAATAAGACCTTATGAAAAGGTCAGCGGAACAACCGATCGGGTTATCAAGGAGGGTATGGAGGTTCTGGTTAAGGCATTTTCCGGCAACCTGTCCAAAGAAAAAGCTGTGGCTGAAATGGTGTCTCGTTTTGAGGCCATTGAGACAATCCGTGACGGATCGGATTTCCAAGGTGATCACCAAAGACCGAAAGTGGCGATTTTCGGTGATCTCTATGCCCGGGACAATGAGGTTATAAACCAGGACCTGATTCATTTTATTGAACAACAGGGCGGTGAGGTTATCACAACACCGTACAGTTCGTTTGTGCAGATGATAGCAAAGCCTTATTTACGAAAATGGTTCATCGAAGGGCATTATTTAAACGTACTGTCATCAAAAGCATTTTATGCGACCGCAACCCGACTGGAAAAGACCTACTATTCGTACTTTAATCGAATTTTAAAAGAGCCTCCCCAGGCATACGATGAATCACCCCAGAAAATTCTATCCCAGTACAATCTGAGGATAGAGCACACCGGCGAGTCCATGGAAAATATATTGAAGGTATTCTATATCAAACGGCATCACCCGGATGTATCCTTATTCGTTCAGACCAGTCCGGCATTTTGCTGTCCTTCACTCATTACCGAAGCTATGGCAAAGGAGATCGAACAAAAAACCGGCGTGCCGGTGGTATCCATCACCTATGATGGAACCGGCGGAAATAAAAACGAGGCCATTATTCCCTATCTCAAGTTTCCGAGAAAGATGGTCCATCATGAGACAGGGGAAAATATGCCACGGCAAATAGTTTTTTCATAGGTTGAGGGGTTTGGGATTCAACCTTCAAAGGTTATAATATTCTGATATCCATAACTTTATAATCCACTGTTTGGATTGGCCTCTTTCACCCATTGGGTGAATCGTGGGATTCGAGCCGATTGACGCGTAATACGATTATTAGAAACCAGTTAGGCACCTTAACCGGGAACCCTGAACGTTGAACCTCTCAACCAAGGCGCTATCAGGGTATGCCCCTATCAATCTATCCCTTGCGCCACCCACGCAAACCCCAGCCGAGCGATAGCAGGGCCAAGGCGGTGATGCCGGCCGAAACCAGACCTGTGGCGACAATGCCGCCGGTCAGCCAGATCGGTCCACCGATTAAAGCACCGAGGATTCTTCCCATGCCGGCGGCTGCAAAGAAACCGGCAATTACTGTGGCCCGCATCCCAGGCTGCAATTCAGTACAAAGCGCGACGCTGGAAATGATCGTAAACTCAAAGATTAAAAAATGAATAAACAGACCGACCAGCGCCGGCAATAACGATTGGCCTGCAAAGGGTAGAAGGCCATAGGTAAAGATGCAGATTGTCACGCCGATCATGACAACCCTTTTCAAACCGAAACGATCGGATATGGTTGCCACCAGGATCTCACCCACCAACTCCGCCACTCCAATGATACCGGTTGCCATGCCCAGCGCAACGATACCCACACTAAACGCTTTTTCCAGCCAGGCACCGTAAATCACAAAAAGATTATCGATGGCGGCACTGAAAAAAAAGACATAGGCCAGAGCGCCCAATGAGGCTTTGTCGTGGGCTATAATTGGCAATACCTTTCTAACCGGCAGCGACCGGCGGGGTTTTGATATCGACTGTTCGTCCGATGGGAATAATAAGATCAGCGCAATGATTCCAGTAAATCCGATGGCCCCCATGGCAAAAAAGGGGGAACGCCATCCCGCGTTGTCTATCAGCAATGCAATCAGTGGTATGCCCAAAAGCGTGCTTCCGGCCCAGCTGATTTCAAGAAAACCGATTGCCGTCGCTCTACGGTTATAAGGCACCCGTTCGCTGACGTACGCCTGAACAGCCGGGTCAAAAACGATTTTCCCCAGCCCGGCTAGAAACAATGTGATCATTATGACACCGTATAAAGGGAAAAAGCCACCCGCAAACATCCCCACAGTCAGCATGACTAGTCCGAGAACCATCATTTTCCGGTAACCGAATCGATCTGCCAGTGGGCCGAAAAAAATACCAAGAATGGACGTCGCCCAATTTACAGCGATCAGCGAAGTGATGGATGTTAGTGGTACTCCCAGACCCCGGCTTAAAACCGGTGCAAACGGATATGCAAAGCGGCGTGCCGTACTCAACACCAGCCGGCAGATAACTACGACCACGATTTTCAGGATTAGTTGCAGCCGGGATTCTCTCGGACCATTTATGGCTGGCTGAATGGGCATGTTTGGTATCCCTGATTCGACGGAACAATTTGGGCTGTTACCTGGATATTGCACGAGTCGGAGGCTTTCATATGCAAGATTCAGGTGTTAACAAGAAGGAGGCTTATACCAAATTGCTGCAGAAAGTGAAAGGGTATGATGATCGCGCTATAATAGCGTTGATTTTCTCTGTATAATAGCATATTTCCAAGGAAATAGTAGGAACTGAATATCTGCTAAGCTTCTTAGCTGCAACAAATCCAAAAAACCCTGAAGAAGCGCTATCTGACAAGATGATTGAAAAATAATGTGTTTCCGAATCCTCCTGGAGGCGCCATGAAATTTGAAGAATTTCTCAAAAGCATCGATAATGACAGCCCGCCTTCTCAGCTTACCGAGACACTCACCTCCTTGTGGTGGGACAAAAAGGGAAACTGGGATACGGCGCACACTATCGCCCAGAACATTCCGACCATAGAGGGCAGCGCCGTACACGCTTATCTCCACCGGGAAGAGGGAATTTTATGGAACGCCGACTACTGGTATTCCCGGGCCGGCCGCAATAGACCCAACATACCCCTTTTAGAAGAATGGAAACTCCTGGTAGAGGAAATGCTTGGATTACCGTAGCATCCACCCCATTTTTGTTGCACTGAAATCCTTAAAAATGCAGTTGTATGAGCACTTACTTTTTGTTAATCTAATCTCTGTACCAGAAGCCCAGGACTCAAATTTCCAATTCCGTCCATGATGCTCCTGGACGCATTCATACAGGAGTGGCTTGAGAAGTTGGGCTTTTGATGCATTCTAGAAACGGAGAAGAAAATAAGGAGCCGCCAATCATGTCCGAAAAAACGGAAAAAAAACTTGCCTACGCATTTGCCGCCGAATCAAAAGCTTCAGTACGAAATGCAACATTCGCCAGAAAAGCCGAAATGGAAGGCTATTCCCAGATAGCTCGCTTGTTCAGGGCGGTTTCCGATGCGGAATCCGTTCATGCCCACCGGTTTTTGTTATTGATGCGTGGAAAAATCGGATCAACCGAAGAAAATCTTGAAACAGCTTTCCAGAATGAGATTAAGGCCAATGTGGAAGAATATCCCAAACTTATTAAGGATGCAGCTGATGAAGGCAACAAGAGCGCATTAAAAGCTTTTTCCCAGGCCCGCGATGTAGAAAGCCTCCATGCCGAGCTTTACAAAAAGGCCTTGAACGATATGGTTTCTGATCGTGAGACCGATTATTATGTATGCCAGGTCTGTGGGTATATCAGTGAAGATGAGGCGCCGGAAAGATGCCCTATCTGTGGCGCTGTAAAAGACAAATTCAAGAGTGTTTCCTGATTAATTAAACACTTCCTTAACAGCCTCCTCCGCGCGGACGGCATCATCACTGTATGTAGGAACTGAATTAAGTTCCAGCCAGGGGATGGATACGAAACCAAAATAATTGGCAAAGAAAGCGGCAATTATAAGTCCCGCAGCGAGTCCGAATAGCTTAATTACATTTCTCATTTGACATCCTCGGTCATTTGAAAGTCCATGCAGAATAATTATCGGCATGTTTTATCATCCACTTGAGGAATCTTTAATTGCCAAATTGATAGAAGCCAGGACGGCATAGGTGAGCTACAACAGCACGGTTATTTCACGGCGTGGCTAAAGATTCATAATTTTCCATTCCCGGATGGCATTGTTGAGACTTATGATCAGATTTTCAATCTCTTCAATGGTATTTAGCGCGGCAATTCTTAAATTCACCCGCAGTTCATTTTCATATTGCCTTTTTTGCTTATCCAATTCTTCCGCCACATGAACATTACTCCACTCCGGGTGTGAGCGCTTAATTTTTTGGGTTATCATGTATTCATCAAAAGAATGATCGAAACTTTTTTCCAAAAAACTTTTCATCTCCTCCAGATTGGGAATCTGGTAAATATTGGCCAATATCTGGTTCAATGATTCTTTGACAATTTGTTGGGCGCACAGCTTGATATCGGATGAATACATATTTATTTTTTGCCTTCAGGTTTTCTTCGACAAAATATGATAAGACGTTAAAAGTGAAATTGCAAACGTATTTTTCCTTAAAACCCAACCAGGTCGAGCCGGGAAAATGGCCACAAAGGCACAAAGCAAAGCTGTTTGCTAAAATTAATCTTTGTGTTTTGGTGTCTTGGTGGCGAAAATGTTTTGCTACAAATTTCACAAAAATAATTGCTGAGGGTCCAATCCGGATAAACCGAAAGAAATCAAAAGAACAAGAACGCGAAAAAAGAAATAGGTGCAGGATTTCGTGTATTCCAATACCCGTCTGCCCTGATCACCGGCTCTTGTTCCGTTCCATATGCCGGAAAGCGCGAAATGCTTGACGAAGACCAATCAGTGTTGATATTATGAAAAAATCTAGGCTCAGCTTCCAGCCCATAGGGCTTACAGCCCGGTGGGAGGACCAAGTCTACAATGCTAGAATAAACAACGCAATGGGGGCATTCGCGCCCCCTTTTTTTTTATTTGACACAAATGGGCCAACTCCGTATAGTTCCTCCCCAAAAAAATAAACATCGTAACCACCATAAGCCGAAATGAGATATAATGTAAAATATCCTGCCAAATGGCGGAAGTATCAAGCGGGACTTCAAAAAAGCACAAAAAGAAAATATTATCAGAAAAAACTTCCGATTCTGTTAACGATTGCAGGCGGTCTATTAACGGTCCTGGTTATTATTTTATTAGCGGGTTTCCGAATCTCAGACCATTGGAGCCGAGTCGATCAAAATTCGTCCCAGCCGGAAAAAGATCTCAATGCAACCCAATTAAAGCTTACCCGCCAGGATCTTGCCGTTTTTTTGACCAATATCACCGGGGATCCGTTGACGCTGACTGATCAGATCGTCCATAAAAATGAAGGCGGGCGCTATACGATTAGGACGACCATAAATGCAAAGCTTCAAAATTATATCACCCGGCTGCAGAATCGATCCAGAACATTGCAGTCTGCAGTGGTAGTGCTGAGTCCCTATGACGGGCGGGTCATCGCCATGGCCGGTCACGATGCCAACGGCAGCACAGGTAATCTAAGCCTCAAGGCGGATTATCCGGCTGCCAGCCTTTTTAAAATTGTGTCGGCAGCTGCTGCGCTGGAGTCAGCGGGATTTACCCCGGATAAAACGCTATATTTCAGGGGTCGCAGGCACACGCTTTATAAAAATCAATTGAAAACGTCCAAGGGACGATACAGTACCAAAACCACTTTTCGCAAGGCGTTTGCATTATCGAATAACTCTGTTTTCGGAAAGTTGGGCATCAATGATCTCGGACATGACCTTCTTGCTGTATATGCCGAAAAATTTCTCTTTAACAAGCCGATTAGCTTCGATCTGCCCTTGGAGATGAGTACCATCCAGGTGCCGACGGATGATTTCGGGCTAGCTGAAATAGCTTCCGGTTTTAATAAAAAAACGCTTATATCGCCGCTTCATGCCACTTTGCTTGCAGCAGTTGCAGTCAACAGGGGAGAGATGCCGATACCATGGCTGGTGGAAACAATTCAAGATGATACGGGTAACATTTTATATAACGCCGATCCAGGTGTGCTTAACTCCGCGGTAAGCAGTCAAACCGCGTCGGATTTGAAGGCTTTGATGCAGGATGCCGTCCGTTATGGGACCAGCCGAAAAGCCTTTCGCAGGCTGCGCCGTAAAAGAGTATTTAAAAAGTTTGAGCTGGGCGCCAAAACTGGCACCATCAATGATAAAATGGATCGATTTAAATATGACTGGCTGACAGCATATGCTGTCAGTTCGGATGGAACTCGAGGAATATGCATTGGTATTTTAGGGGTTCACGGGAAAATCCTGGGCACGAGATCCACGGAACTGGGTCGTGCCATTATCAATTATTATTTTTACTCAAAATTGGGTTAGTGCTTGATTTTCGGCCA
>CALZJV010000347.1 GCA_945787595.1 uncultured Desulfobacterales bacterium
GCACTAGAATATCTCCCTTTTTATTCCCTGTTGGAAATCGCATGCACCCAAATCCAATTATGGATGCCTCCCAATCCAGTGTCCCAAATTTGCGATATTTCATTTGTTTATTCCCGGAACGATAAAAAAACACCTGAGTAGCATTTATAGAAAACTCAACGTTAACGGCAGCCTGCAGGCGATTGAAAAAGCGGACGCCCTGGGTATTCTCACGCGGCGTTAGACGCCGAGGAAGGGGAGCAGGGGGGGTGACTGGGTGAGGGAGAGACGGGGTGATGGGGAGAAACAGTTGACATAGTGGTATCAAAGTAATACTATAGACATGTGCCCAGAAAAATAAGACAACTAATCAAAGAGGTTGAACATGCTGGATTCATAGATCGGGGCGGTAAAGGCAGCCACAAGAATTTCATCCATCCAAAGGGCGTTGTGCTCACTATTTCCGGCAAGCCTGGTGACGATGCAAAGCACTATCAGGAAAGAGAGGTGGCAAGAAAAATTAAGGAGTCTCAAAAATGAAAGAACGAGACCGTTATTTAAAAATCGTCGAATGGTCTGAAGAAGACCAATGCTATATTGGTTCTGTGCCAGGCTGGATTGGCAAATGTTGTCATGGAAACAATGAAGAAAAAGTTTATCGAAAACTTTGTCAAATTGTTGATGAATGGATTGAGATCTACGCCAAAGACGGCAGGCCTCTGCCATCGCCGACAACAGGTAAGAAATATTCTGGAAAGTTCCAGTTACGCCTTGGCAGTGAGTTACATCAAGCTCTGGCAATCCGTGCCATGCAAACAGGAGACAGTTTGAATAATTTTTGTATAAAATCGCTTAAGAAATCACTTTCAAAATCTGATAATGTCCCCTGATGCCAAAAAAATGATATAAAATAAAACAAAAACGCAGTGCGTTCATTAGATCAAAGAATGCCGGATCAGGAAATTATCCGTAAAGGTTTGTTATTAAAAATGAATTTTTATCTGTAACCCTCGCCCTCTCTCCCCACCTCCCAGTCTCCCCCTTTCCGGCACTCTTCATACTCTTCTAATTCCGCCTTCGACTCGGCTGAGCTCGTCGCAGGCCGCATTAAACGGGGATGAGTAGCACACGAAACGGGAAGACTGCGAAAGGGTGACAGGGAGGAGAGGAAAATAGGAGTGGCATTGAAAATTAAGTTACTGAATAAATATTAAAATTTTACGGTTCCAACCTCCTGACCCAATCGATTTTGTCGAAGTGTTGGTCATATGAGTATACCTCTTTAATTCCCTGCTCTCTTAGTATCGATGCATTATAAGCGTCAATATAATCGATATTTTTATCGCCATATAGAGTTAGGGCATTTAAGATAAGGTCTTTCTGCGGACATAATAAAAAAGGGGTAATTAGAATCTTTTCCACCATTTCCTGTACTTCTTTTTTTGGGAGTTCATAGTAGGACTCCAACACCCAAATTATCTCTGCGATGACCATTTCCGTTGTAAACAAACTTTCATTTTTCTCTGCCGCCTCTCTAAATATGTCCTCGCAGGCCGCTGCCTTATCAGGAATATCGTTTGTCAGAAATCTGATAAAGATGTTCGTGTCAATAAATTTCATTAATCACCTTCTACTATTTTGCTAGCAATCCTTTTTCTAGTTACTTTTCGTGTTTTTTCGAAATCAACTGGTTTTTCTTCTGTTTTAACACTGCCTCTCAGATCAAGAATATCCCCTTTCAAAGGTCTCATTATTACCTTATCATTTTCAACTTGATAAAGAATTTTATCCTTGGCTTCAAGCTTTAGAAAAGCACGTATTACCTTTGGAATGGTCGTTTGTCCCTTTGTGGTTACAATTGATACAGCCATTTTCATTTTTCCTTTATTTTTTAATTTTTCTTACATTATATTAAATGAATTGTAATTGTCAAGTTAATTGTTTTTATCACTTTTTCTTGCAATTCGAATGGTTTCTGTATCCTCCAAATCCTCTTTTTCCGCATTCGATTCGACTGCGTGGTTCGACCCTGAGTCTTTTAGCCCTAAGCTCACAACCGAAGGGCTCATCACAGGTTGCATATCCAATTCCACCTTCCGAGTTCTGTCTTCGGGCCTCTATACTCTATCCTCTACTTTGCGCTTTGAGCTTTCAGCCCTTCTTCCACATTCCCCATTCCACCTTCCTCACCTCCCCCCCTGCCAATTTCTCATCCTTTGCCATAAATCGTGAATAAACCCCATTTTTTCCACCCCTTCTTCCCCCTTTTGGGGATAGCGGGCTTTTTAAGCCCTTCCACAATTGCTTCCGGCAGGCGACCGCGGTTAGCATGGGTCACTTCCAACAGTTGGATATCTAGCCGTCGTTTGATTTCCCGGATGAAATCATTCCCTTTCGGCGGGATTGTGGCAAGCACCTGTTTGTCGGCGTTCAAAGCATCGCAAACAAGATTCCTAAAACGGTTTGAAAAAAGCCAGGATGGTAAAGGGGATTGTTGGATCAACCTCTGACAGCACCCGGGCAATTCTTTCAAGTTCATCGCTTAGGACTATGTAGAGATAGTTTTCAGGCCGTGAGAGGTGAACAGAGGGGACCTTCGTGTCGAAAGTTCTTGGCAATCTAATATTCATACATAATAATTTGGAATAGTATACTCAGGCAACCGAAAATCTGACGGGTTGCATAATATTGCTGACTTGCATATGTATGATGTAAATTGAGAGGTTTTTCCATCAGTATTTTTTTCAAATTAGCATATATTAATGAGGAAAAAGTACAATGAAGGTGGTTGTTTTGGTATTCTGGAAGGGGGATATAATCACGAAGTGCCCGGGGAGAATGTGTTGGCTCTGATTCAGGGTATGGCCAGGGGATGAGGCTGTGGTATTTTGTTTCATGATTTCCTGCTCGTCCGGGTCCCGTTTTCCAGGTTTGAGCAAAATCCGGTCGATAATGATGAGATACAAATCGCTTTTATGCTGTGTAGCCGGTTATCTCCTATTTTCTGCCATAGGGGCACAGACATCTGGTCAAGAAGCGACAAAAAGTGTGTATGGAGTCGCTAAAGTGGTTGATACCGAAAACAGATCTGTTGATGCATCAGATAGGATCCCCAATGCTATTACGATATTCTTGTGTGGGGATGTGATGACCGGCAGAGGCATCGATCAAATCTTACCTCATCCCAGTGACCCAACTATTTATGAGTCATATATGAAAAGTGCCCAAGGATATGTCGAGATAGCCGAGGAGGTGAATGGCGCCATCGATTCTCCGGTCAGTTTTTCATACGTTTGGGGAGACGCTCTTAAGGAAATGGACCGAGTCGTACCGGATGTTAAGATAATTAATTTAGAAACGAGTGTAACCGAAAGCAACGATTATTGGAAAGGCAAGGGTATCAACTACAGGATGCATCCGGAAAATGTCTCGATTTTAACAGCTGCAAAAATAGACATATGTTCTTTGGCCAACAACCACGTACTTGATTGGGGATATTCAGGCCTCCTTGAAACAATGGAAACGTTAAAAAATATAGATATAAAAATATCTGGGGCCGGCCGAAATCTCATTGAAGCCCAGGTTCCGGCGGTGCAAAAGGTCCAAAATAAAGGGCGAGTAATTGTGTTCGCATTCGGATTGGGTAACAGCGGAATACCACCGGTTTGGGGTGCTGAGGGAAAAAATCCGGGGGTGAATTTGTTGGAAGGCTTGAGTACTAAAAGCATTCGCGATATTCAAAAAAAAGTTCGGCGTGTTAAGTGCGAGGGAGATATCGTTGTGGCCTCAATACACTGGGGAAGTAATTGGGGGTACGGAATTCCTAAGAAACAGAGAGTCTTTTCACACCGGCTGATTGATGAGGCTGAAGTTGATATTATTCATGGACATTCGTCGCATCATGTCAAAGCAATTGAAGTTTACAAGGAGAAACTCATTCTTTATGGTTGTGGTGACTTTTTAAATGATTACGAGGGAATTAGCGGCCATGAAGAATTCAGAGCTGATTTGTCCCTAATGTACTTTGCGATGGTGGATCCATCAACCGGCAAGCTTTTCGGATTGCAAATGACACCTACCAAAATTAGACGATTTCAGGTCATTCGAGCCTCTGACGTCGACACCCTTTGGTTAAAGGAAACTTTAAATAGAGAGGGGGCGCCATTTGGAACCAATGTAATCGTAGGCAAGGATAATCGCCTAATACTGCAATGGGATTAATCGCAGAAACTACTAATTTAATCAACCTTAGAAATCCTGGTCCTCCCTCTCTCCGAGCTGTAGGCTCCACGAGCCGGAAGCCGGGCTTTAGGCCCTACGGGCCGGAAGCTGGACCCTCATCACCGCGCGTATTCTGGAGAAAATGACAGAACTTGAACTGGGGGCTGCGGCAGCGTTTTCCATTATCGTTGTGCTCATCGTCTTTCTGGTTATCATCCTCATCAGCCTGTGTCTGAAAGGGTTCCGCCAGCCCGGCGTGCCGCAAATGTCAACTATCCTGGGAGGGTAATCAAGATGAATATTGAAGCGGTAGACATACAGGTAGAAACTATCAGTAAAACCTTTTTTTTTCTACATGAAGAATGAACCTGCCCTGGACAGCAGACCGGACATGACCGTTTATTATATGAGCATTCCCGACACAGCTCCGGAATTTTTAGATGAATCAGGTCTTCTTTCTTATTTCAAAGGAGCTATGGCCAGGCTGGCCAAGACAAGGAGTGCACTCGGTGTAACCCCGGAAAAAGAGGGGGGCCGTGCGGATTCCAAAGTTGTATGTCTTCAAAAGGTTTTGGACAACCCGGTTATCGTCTATTAGAGGCATAGTATCATAAAGGAGGCACTCCAGATTTAGATATATACGCAAAAGCAACAGAGAAAGCCAGATAGATTTTGGAAACCCACAAACCGGAACCACTTCCCGAGGATGTTCGTAAGAAGATCCACATGATTGTGGAGAAGGCCGAAGCGGAACTGGGCCTATCAAATTAAGGAGATGGAAATGAGCAAAATAATTACCCACATGGGAGATGGTTTTCCCGTTGAGTTAAATGAAAAAAAGCTGATTCAGGACATTGAGGGCGGCACCCTGGATGCCGCGCAACGGGCGACAATTTCGCCGCTCTCCGATGATGAACAAAAACATCTGTTTGAAATTTGCAAATCGACCTGTAAAATATCCGGCGTTGAAAAAGGATGTGAAGTCATTATGAGCTATGACGGTGGAACCAACAAGGTTGGACGGTTGGGTATAAATACAGGGCGCCTGCAGGTACTTCAGCTTTACGAACGCTGTTTTGGGGCCGACACGACCGAGCTATCTGATCCGGATTACAGCTTTAAACAGGTCAAACACCTGGTGCGAGAAAACGTACCGGTGATGGAACAGGCGCAATTGCTCATGGTGGCACCTGTATTTTACGGCGCCATGCCCAATATCGGTCTGTACACCCAGCCAGATGGCCCGGTACCCAATCCGGCCGAGCTGATCCCCCAGGGTAAAATCAAAGAAGCACGCGAGGCCTATGAAAGGGCCATCGAACACGCCGTTCGCGATATGGTCTATGTAGCTACATCCCAATGTGAAGCCGGTGCGGACGGGATTAACTTTGATACGGTGGGCGCCTCCGGTGATCCGGACTTCAAAGCGACATTACTCGCCGTTGAGGCACTCAAAAAAAAATACCCTGATATTTGTGTCGAAGTCGGCATGGCGGGTGAATTTGTTTTAGGAATGCATGCAGAAATGACCCACAATAGTGTCCGGCTTGCCGGCCTTTATCCCCATGATCAGGTTCAAATTGCACAGGATGCCGGCGTGGATATATTTGGTCCGGCCATAAATACGGTTTCGACAAAATCGATTCCCTGGAATGTGGCACGCGCCATCACATTCACCAAGGCATGTGTGGAATCTGCTGAAATCCCGGTGCATGCCAACATGGGCATGGGGGTTGGAGGATTGCCGCTTTGCACAACCCCGCCAATTGACGCAGTTTCGCTGGCCTCCAAGGCCATCGTCGAAATCACCCGTCTGGACGGGTTGTAGGTTGGCGACGGAGATCCGGCCGGTGTGGCGATAACACATGCAATGGCCTCAGGCATGGGCGGAATGCGTACTTCCGGAGATCTGGTCGCACGCATGCAAATGACTCGGGGCATGAAAATAAAAGCAGCCAAAAAATATGTCGCCGATAAACTGGGCCTTGCGGTAAATGATCTCACCGATTCTGCCGTGATGGGAGAGGTTAGAGAAGATCTTAAGATCGGTGGAGTTTATTCCGCAATGGGATCGCCCAAGGGCATTGAAGCCAAACATTATATTTCTGAATTACTGGGGATTGAAATCAATTCCCTAAAGCGTTTCCGCCACCACACACGATAATTTTAGGTTCCAAAAACCGGCAATTGATACGGCTGCGTACGATGTGTAATCCAGAAATTCGCTCTTATGAAACTGGTACCATTCCGAGAGATAGATGTTGGGCAGGCGAGCGAGCCTTTTTGGTGAGCTCGCTCGCCTGCCCAACTCTATAACTCGGGCGGGCACTATAAATTTTATTGGTAGCCAGAGATATCCAGTTATACAATTTTTAACAATGAAGGTGAAGCTCCCCCGTTTAATGAGCCATCCGGAAGATTC
>CALZJV010000348.1 GCA_945787595.1 uncultured Desulfobacterales bacterium
GCAAGAGATTTTCCCGAAAAACGTCGTCCTCTCCGTCCAGGGCAAGACAAAGTTGGAGAGTGTCTATATTATCAAAGAGGGATCACTGGAGCTGTTTTATGAGATCGATGGTGAAAAGGAGCTTACCGGGAATCTGAAACCGGGTGAGATCTTCGGCGGAATCTGCATTCTGATGAACGCCGGTATTTCGGTGCGCACGGCGAAAATCGTCAATGATGCAACGCTATATACAATGCCGCAAAAAGTGTTTTTAGAGGTCTGCGCCCGCCATAATTTTTTATACGAATATTTTGCCGCTAAATTCCGTAAACGAATGTCCGATGAAACCTATTCATCTGTTGCGGTCGCCGGACAAGCCCAGCATTTTCTTTCCCGGCTGGTGCCTTTTTCTTTTCTCTCGGAAAAAGAAATTGACATGATCTCCAAAGAAATTTCCACGATTAAATATCCCCGGGATACCGTGCTGTTCGTCCAGGGACAGTCGAAAGTCGAATATCTGTATATCATTCAAAAAGGGGCTGCGGAGCGCTACTTTGAAGAAAATGACCAGAAGACATTGCGCGGGTTACTGGGCGAGGGCGACATGTACGGCGGGATTTCAATTCTTATGAACAACGGGATTCCCATCCGCACACTGAGGATTACGGAAGATTCGTGGTTGTATATTTTACCAAAAGAAATATTCCTAAAAATTTGTAACCAACATGAAGCCTTTACCGAATTTTTCACGGACACATTTGGTAAACGGATGCTGGATCGATCCTACGCAGAAATTATCAGCAGCAACTTCAGGCCGCGGGGGGATACCACGCAATTTTTCAACCTGCCAGTGAACAACATCTTCAACCGCGAACTGGTTTACTGTGACCATAATCTGCCGATACGGGCAGCGGCGGCCGTGATGAGCGAGCACAATTCGAGTTCTATCTTCATTCGCGAGCCCGGAGCTGATTTCGTAGGGGTTGTGACAGACAATGACCTGAGAAAAAAGGTCACTGCCACAGGATTGGACATTCTAAAACCGGTTTGCGAGATTATGTCCTCCCCGTTATGCACCATTTCATCAAATGCCCTGGTTTTTGAGGCTCTGATGGAAATGATGAAAAGAAATATTAAACATCTTGCGGTTAAGGATACGAACGACGAAGTGGTCGGTGTGATCACCAACCGGGATTTGCTGAAAGCACAGGGTCAGTCCCCTATTTTCATCGTTCGCGAGATTGCACGCGCCCAATTTATCAACCAGATCGTGCAAATCCGCCAACAGATACCCAGGCTGATTCAGACGCTGATCAACACAGGGGCCAAAGCCAAAAATATCACACGGTTTTTAACCACCGTATCGGATGCCATTTTACAGAAAATCATCGGTTTTGCTTTTGATGAGATGGGACCCGCGCCGGCCAAATTTGTATTTATGGTAATGGGCAGCGAGGGGCGAAAAGAGCAAACACTCAAAACCGATCAGGACAACGCGATTCTAATTGAAGATGTGAATGCAAAATCCCAAAAAGAGGTTATGAAGTATTTTTTGAAATTTGGCGAAAAAGTCTGCAACTGGTTGGATCAAGCGGGGTATACGCTTTGCAAAGGTGATGTCATGGCAAAAAATCCCAAATGGTGCCAACCCCTGGGAACCTGGAAGAAATATTTTTCAGAGTGGATCCATAAGGCCGAACCCGAAGCGCTGCTTCAAGCCAGCATCTTCTTTGATTTTCGGCATGCCTATGGTGATAAGATTCTGATTGACGAGTTGCGCCGGCACTTGTTTGGCTCCCTGGCGGGATGGCCGGGGTTTTTCCGTCATCTTTCAGAAAATGCCCTTTATTTTACACCGCCGATCGGCTTTTTCCGTAATTTTCTGGTAGAATCCAAAGGTCAACACCGCGATACGTTCAATATCAAGGGCGCCATGCAACCGGTTGTTGACTACGCCCGCATATATGCCCTGCGTCACAAAATTGAAGAAACAAACACCTTCGAAAGACTCGATCAGCTTCTGGCCCAAAAGAAAATTTCCATACAGGAACATAATGAATTGGACACTGCCTATAGTTACCTGATGCAGCAGCGCTTTGTCACCCAGGTGAAAACGGTTATCGCTGAAAATTCGGAACCGGACAACTATGTAAATCCCAAACAGCTTTCGCGGATTGAACAGACGATGCTCAAAGAAATTTTTAAACGCATCGAGAAATTTCAATCTAAATTAAGTTTTGATTTCATCGGTCAGCAGTTTTGAATTCAGCGGTCAGATGGCAGATGACAGAGAACAGATTACAGATGACAGAGAACAGATGACAGAGAACAGATTACAGATGACAGAAAACAGAGAACAGATGACAGAAAACAGAGAACAGATTACAGATTACAGAAGACAGAGAACAAATTACAGAGGACAGAGGGCAGAAGACAGATTACAGATGGCGGAAATCAGATTGGATGGCCAGTTCATCCCTGCTACTCTTTAGATCCTCCTGCACCGTTCATCGAACGATGTCTTACTCTATACGCTATGCTCTTTGCTCTATGCCCTTTTTGCCCGCAACCCAATCCGCCTTTCATCGTTCCTCAGATTTGGCAGGGATTGCTTTGCGGTTTTGAAAATAGCTCATCAGGGGGGTTAAGAGCGTTCTGATTTTTTTCTTTTCCCGTTGCCGGAAAATTTCTTCCAGCGAAATGTGAGGATCCCGTTCAGGGGAGCGCAAATACTTTCGCACGGCACTCAGACGGCTTAAAATTTCTTTTTCGGCCTGATCTTTCAGCCGCTGTTTTTTTATCAGTATCTCTTCTTTGATGCCGTTATCGAGCTTATTGCCCTGGAATTTTTTTAATTTGTATTCAATGCGCCGGTCGATAAGATCTAATAGGATTTTTCCATATTCCTCACCAAAATACATCACTTCGGGAACAAGGTCGCCAAAGTGTGTCACCCCAAGAATGTCTTTGCTCTGAAACCAGTAATTTTCCAGAAAGTCCAGCTCAAGGTCTCTGTAGTTTTGGAGGGGCATGAACATCCTGCGCAAATGGAGCAGAACTTTTTGAGCCTTTTTCTTATGGCCGCCGATGATCACGGATCCGCCGACTTCGCCTTTCTTAACACCCTTGGTCCAGGGCGCACCGGTGATACCGAAGTCGTTGTAAACCGGGATAAACAGCAGGGTGGAAAGTGTGTTTATGGCCAGCGCATAGCCGGCGGACGGGCCGCCGACGTTGTATGAGGCGGAAAGCAACTGGTGATGGATGGTGTAATTGGCCAAAAAATCACCGACAAGCCGGGACATACTTACTTTGGAGTCGAGCTGCTGCAGGTAGTTTTCAACCATCGTCAATGCTTCCTGGGCGGATTGCTGGGTCATCTTGACCGCCATGTCCAGATCGGCTGCCGCAGGCGCGGATGATGAAACTGCTCCGGTGACCATGACTTTTTCAGCGCCCTGGTGATAGGTCACACTTGTGGCGATCGGCAGCAGCACCCCGGAAACATCGCTGGCTCCCACACCGATAATAAAGCCGACCTGGGGTTCCTGACTGAGCTCGGCTTCTAAAAACTCATCCAGCTGCACCTTACCTTTTTTAACCGGACTCTGGGAGATTTCACGGCGGGCGGAATTAAGATGGGAAGGCATCAACGGATAATCTTCAACATCTTTTATCCCGGACAGCAATTCGATAATCGTATCGTACTGATTTAGAAAAACGATGGGGTCTTCTTTGACCTGGGCCCGGATTTTTTGGGGAGCTTGGACTGCATCCATTATACCCACCAAGGTTTTGAAATTGAACTTGACGAAATTGATCATGTCTTCTTTGGGGCCTTCCCCAAAGGAACGAATCTTGAGCAGTACTGCGTATTCCGTGCTGCGAAGCGAACAGGCCTTTTCAACAAAGGCGGCATAATCCGCCGGGGTGTTACATATTCCCTGGGCTGAATCCATGACGGCATCCACGCCAAGACCAGGGGCCAGCGGTATGTCTACTATCGAACCCTCTATAATTTCTGCGATGTCTTTTTTGCGCAGGTGTCCCGAGATTTCCATTACCTTCAGGCGCTTTGATCGTATCAGGGCCGGATCCAGGATATCGAGCCGGTTGGTGGTGAGCACCGTAAAGACTCGGTTCAACGGTATTTCGCCATCTATCAGGTTTAAAAACGAATTGGTCAGCTTATCGGCTGGAGAGCCCCCGGAGGCGCTTCTTCTGGGAGCCAGCGCATCTCCTTCGTCGAAGAAAACGACGGTAGGTGCGATCATTTTGGCGATATCGTAAAGCTTCTCGAGGTTCTCGACCGCGCCGTCGATAGGGTTGGTCGGATCCTGCAATAAGGTCAGTCCCGCCGATATGTCATGAATGTCACGGTTTTCACTCAGCCAGGCTCGCACCAGAAAAGTCTTACCGCTGCCAGGGGGACCGTTCAAAACCACCCCTTTTTCCTCACTCACACCGTATGAAAGACAATTGTTCGACATCTCGGAAAACACGTCCTTGACCCCGCCGACGTATTCATCCCATTTTAAATGCCGATCCATCCGATCCACAACTTTGTTAAAAAGGTCGCCATAGGAATTTTGGGCGACCAGTTCAAATGCCTGACGCACCAGCAGGGAATCATTGAGATATTCCGGCGCAAATCCTCCTTTAATCTCTATGACGGAATCGATCAGTTTGCGCACGTAAGAAGGGATTAATTTGAGGGTCCTTTCATCAAAAATGACAAAGATCTTTTCAACTGCCCGCAGCAAATCCTGCTCTGTTATGCATACGGCTGTCTGGGGACAAAATGCATCATCCGGACGCCCCACCCGGATATCGTGGCGAATCAGCTCTAAAGACACCACCTCTTTGAGGTTTTCGGGTTTTTGCCAATAGTCCGCGATGTTGATTATTTTGCCTTTTTCGACAAACCGTCGGTAAATGGCCGGATCGAATTTTTCCGGTTGATCGGTGGTGGCAATTAACAAGCAGTCGCGGCTGCCGTTGATGATTTCATCCAGTACGATGTTAGAAGTGTCGATCAGCGTTCGTTGTTGCCTTTCAACTCCTCCCGCCTCCCTGGCGTTGGCCCTGCCGAAAGCGCTGTGGGCTTCTTCAATATGCCGGATAGATATTTTTCTCGGATCTCCGAGTGATCTTTTAAAATAGTTGCCGGGTTCTCCCGCCAGGGCGGTCTGAAAATCGTTGGGTGTTACCATGCTGGAGTCAATCAGTATTCCCTGATCTTCCAATTCGGAAAGTTCCTTGCCGATACTCCTTTTAAGAATTGTTTTTAAAAGCGGGATACGGGAAAGTCGCTTGTAAAATTTTAATTTCTTTTGCCTCGCAATTTCCAGGGACAGGGTCGGATCGATCTGTTCGATGGTTTTCCAGAAGGGTTCTTCGGCCAGCAGCTCTTCCTTTTTATGCTTTAAATCGGCTTGCGGAAACGTGTCGTTGGCAAAGATAACGTTGTTGATAGTGTGGGTGATCGTGGCTGTTTTGCCGCTGCCGCTGGGCCCGACAACCAGCAGTAAAGGCGCCTTGGGCACAGATGGATCTGAAATGTATTCCTTGCGGATATGGACTCGGTATATCTTTTCAAAAAGCTCTCGAAGGTCGTGGGGGATGTGCACGTCCGTGAGTTCACGGTCAAGCAACGATAGGAGATAAATGTAATCTTTGGCCGAGAGTTCCTTTTCCAGTAATTTGTTCCAAGCTTCCTGGGGGTTGGTCTGACCGGAGATTTCAAATCGTTTCTGCCAGTCCGTTAGAATGTCCGGGTCCTTTAAAGTGTTGAATTGTTTTTGGGGAGCTGCCATAAAAAGCGACAGGATCCGGTCCAGCACCGCATTAATGAAATCTGAGGATGGTTTGTACTGGTTGAGGCGGGCTCGCATAAACGCTCTGGTTTCATAGGGCCAGGAGGCAACCAGATCTTCGATTTCACGAATTCGAGTTTCAGACAGACGCACGTATTGGATTTCTTTGGTCAGTCTACGGGCCATGTCATTCCTCCTGATCGTGCTGAGGATTCCCGGTAGCCGGGGGGGCCGGTAGCGTAAGGGATGGGGCCCCCTGCGTATTCTGTATGACTATCGTGTTCTGGCCTTCCTGATTCTTTTCGTAGGCCGTTGCCCATTTCTGCTGGGTCAGGAACTGAAACAGGGCCACATCCGAGGATCCGTCCGATCTCCCCAGAGTCTTTTGCAGCGCATGGATGCTGTCGAGATAAGCGGAATAAAGTTTACGAATGCGGCTGGCTTCCTGATCAGCGGCGTAGTTTTCCGCTTCAGCAATCAGTTCCCGACGTTTTTTCTCTTCGGTGGCTTCCACCAGTTTGTCGCCGAAACGAGTTTCCTTAAGCACAAAGCTCACTACCTCGATACCGTACTTTTTCTCCAGAGTAGGCCCCCCTTCGTTGATGGGCCTTGATTTTAGAGCTTCAAATATTTCTTCTTTGATGGTCTCCCGGTTACTGATCAGTTCGTTGACATGCTGGGCCTGCAAAATATCTTTGACAATACCGTCGTAGTCACCCTGCAACAGATCCAGGGGGTCGAGGTTTTCAATCGCCCAGGTATGCAAATCGCGGATGCGGTAGGTAAGCACCGCCGATGTCCAGAGAGCCACATTTTCTTTGGAAAT
>CALZJV010000349.1 GCA_945787595.1 uncultured Desulfobacterales bacterium
TCTTGCGTATGCATTCAAAGATTCAGGAATTCCGCCCGGACGGACTCAAAACCACCTTGCCCTAATCCCCTCGAATGATTATATTTTCAAGTGTTTTTATCAAAGTAAACGAATCAGCGTCTTAAATTTGGCGTGAACTCTAAATTTATTGAACCCTTTACGGTTACAGAATGAAAATCAAAAAAAGCAGCTTTGGAAAAAATCAATGGGAAAACCTTGTTGTTTCGCCTGAGGCGGTCCTGGCCCATATCAAGCCGGGCATGACGATCTTTCTTGGTAGCGGAGTCGCTGAACCCCGAACACTGATGAAATGTCTCATCGATTCGGGTCTTTCGAATACCAATGACCTCGAATTGATCCAGCTGACCAGCCATGGGGACATCCTTTCCTTAAAAAAGCTTGATTACCAAAACTACCGTCTTAAGACTTTTTTTTCCACCTGGGTGGCCAGTGAGTTTATTGTCGCCGGATCAGTGGATTTGATTCCAGGACGTATTTCCCAGATACCACGGATTATCAAATCCAAACGAATTCCCATTGATGCGGCCTTTATTCAAATCACGCCCCCCAATGAGGCCGGTGGTGGTGGGGGAGATCAACCCCCGAATCCCTTTCACATTCGGTGACACCATTGTCTCTGTTTCGGATTTTGATCTGTTGGTGAAGTCAACCGAACCGCCAACCTATTTCAAACGCCGGTCTGTAAACAAAATAATCGATCAAGTGGCCGCCAACATTGCACAGGTGATTGAGGATGGAGACTGTCTCAGCTTTAGCACGGATGCTTTGTGCGAGGCATTGGGCCGGCGTCTAACCCACAAACGACACCTGGGTATCCATTCATCCTGTTTTACCGATGCCTTAATGGATCTCGTTAAAAGTGGCGCGGTGACCAACTACCGCAAGGAAGTTTTCAGGGGCAAATCCGTTGCTTCCTATGCTTTAGGAACACCGAAGCTGATGGCGTGGCTGGACCGTAATCCACTGATTGAATTTCAAGGTGTCGAACAAGTGTTCGATCCGACCCAAATCGGACGCAATCCTAATTTTGTGGCTGTGTTTCGGGCCCGCAAGGTCGATCTGTTGGGCAGGGTCGCTTTCTCCGTAGGGAAAGGCAATATTTCCTCCGGTCCGGGTCAAGGGGCAGATCTGTTCACCGGCACGGAGATCTCTCCCGGAGGGCGCACCGTATTCGGATTGCCAAGCCGCAACCCACAAGGAGGCCCCAATATTGTGGTGATGCTGCGGGATCTGCGCAATCAGTTCCATATGCGCGAGTCGATTGATGTGGTAGTCACCGAATACGGCATCGCTAACTTGAAATGGCGCACGATCCGGGAACGGGCTCAAGCATTGATCGATATTGCGCATCCGGACGACCGCGAAAAACTTGTCGAGCAAGCCAAAAAAAAGAAGATCCTGTTCTCGGATCAGATCTTTTTATCTGAAAACGCACGTCTATACCCCATGGAAATCACAACCGAACGAATCTTCCGGGATGGTTTAAAAGTTCGGTTCAGGGCTCTCAAACCTTCCGATGAAGAGGCCATGCGCCGTCTTTTCTACCGTTTCTCAAATGAAACAGTCTTCCGTCGCTTTCTATATCCCATTTCCACCATGCCCCACAAAAAAATGCAGGAATACGTCAATATTGATTACAGCCAGGTCATGTCGGTGGTCGCCCTCACCGGAGAGCCCGATCAGGCCACCATCATTGCGGAAGCACGATTTGTCAAGGATGAGCAAAGTTCATACGGGGATTTGGCGTTTGTTGTGGATGAAAAGTACCATGGACTGGGGATTGCGACAGCCCTCTATGAAATGCTGATACGGCTTGCAAAAGACCGTGGTTTAAAAGGGTTTACCGCTGAAGTGCTGCAGGCAAACAAAAAGATGATGAAAATTTTCGAAAAAGGCCATTTGCCGATAAACACCCGGGTAAAGAATGGTTTGTATGAGCTGACCATTCCCTTTGATGTTCAAAGTTCACAGGCATGAAGCTAATGTGTCTAGGCACTTCTTTTATCGCTTTACTATTGAACCGTAACCACGGGGCACGGGGCATGTAGAATGATGTATTGAGCGGTGGAACCGAATAAAAGTTTGCCAACTTTTGATTTTTTAACGATTCCTAGAAATATTTGATCTATTTTCTGATCTTCGGCAAATTTTACCAGTTGCTCCCCGGACGTCAGGTCGGTCAGCAGCAAGTTTACCTCATAAGGTGGAGCATCTTCTGCTAAAATTTTCTTAATGTCACCTTCCATTTTCTCTTCCATCTTTTTGACTGCGGAATGTTTCAATGGTTCCACCCGGGTAATCGTGTTGACTACCTCCAACTTCGCCTTCCAGATTTTAGCGTGCTCCTGTGCTACTTTAAGTGCATTTTTGGCCTCTTTTGTCTCATCATAACATACCAAGAACTTCATAGCGCCCTCCCGCGATTGTTGAAAAACAGCGAATTATCTGTGATTTTTTTTAGTTGTCAACACTATTGCGCCTGTCTTCATTTTCGTAATTTAAGCCTTAAGCCCTACAAATGTCAATCAAAATGAATTCGGGGAATATTAGCTCCCCATACAAATCAGCATCTCCCTCAATACTTTTTCCGTAAAGACAAGTGTCAGGTAGAAACGAAAACTACTGCCAGGACGGCAAAAAATATCCCGAGTCCATGTTAGATTGTGACTGTTTCGTTTAAAACAATGCCACCGACAACTTCATAAATAATAGCACTCTTCGGGTCAATGTATTTGGTTGTAATTTTAGGGATAAAACTCCACAATCCCCAACAGATAAACGTTGCCACGGTCGGCAAAATCCATTCTTTCATTTACACAACTCCTTTGATCGCCCGGAAATGACCAGGCCGAAGTTCCCCGCTATTGATGACAAGGTTCATCGCTCGCCATATTTCTATGTATCTGTCTGCATTCTCACGCCCGAGTAACTCTGCCATTCGAGGATACAACGGCCCTTTCATCTGTTCGTACTCTTTTCGAGAAAGGTCACTATACCAGGTGTTGCGATCCTGCATCTGGATACCCATAAACCCCGTCTTTGCAAGGGCCTCTGCATATCGATCTGGAGAGGCCATGCCGAAGTTCAGACCCTCAACCTCGATGTAATATTCCATTTCGGGAGTCGGCGGGTTGTCATCGCGGCGCATCCAGTCACTGGCTATGAATAACCCGCCCGGTCGAAGTACTCGGAAAACATCTGCAAACAGCGCATCCTTATCCGGAATGTGAATCATGGCATCTTTGCTGAACACTACCTCGAAGCTCTGCGGGTCAAAGGGCAGAGGACCGGGTGCAACTAATTTATAGGTCAGCCGCTCTGAAAGGCCTTCAGCTTCCGCACGGAATGTGGCGCGATCGAGAACCGGCTGCTCGATATCAACGCCGGTTACGCTGGCAGCACCATGCTCACGCACCAACAGCACATCGATCCCGCCGATTCCGCAACCGATGTCAATGACCTTTTTCCCGGAAATATCTTCCCCTTCCAGCAGGAGGGATACTTCTTCAGCACCTCCCGGAGATAGAAATCCGTCTCCCCAGATAATCTCCAGCATCGTGACAAGTGTGTCATCATATTCGATATCTTGATGTTCTGCCATAAGCTCCTCCATCTCAACTGGGAAACGTCAAAGTCAACTCTAAATGATTCAGATAGAAGCGATTTGCCTTCCCGGAAACGGCACTAAAATCCCAAATCACAATACTCAAATTACAAACAATATCAAAATTACAAATTCCAATGATCAAAACATTACAGTCACTTATCGGATGTCTCGCGCTATTTTAGCTGTTTTTAATTTTGAATTTCGGTCATTGGTAGTTGTTTGAGATTTGTTTTTTGGTACTTGGAATTTTCATGATTTTCATGAGCGAGTAACTCTATTTATTCCAAGCAATTAACTGTATAAATGACGTGGTCCCGTCCATCTCTACTGTAGGGAGAACCGAAAGAGAATCTTTTCAAAATTCTTAATTTTACCGTCGTTGATTTCGACTCCTTCAGCCTTGAGCATTTTGATTTTTCGCTGTATAGAGATTCCCGACGTCTTTCCTTCAAACCCTCCCATCCGACCGGATGAGGCAACGACCCGGTGTCAAGGAACCTCAGGAGCATAGGGATTTCTTTTCATGGCCTGCCCAATCCCCCTGTAAGCTTTGGTTCCCAGGGCATGGGCAATTTCTTTATAGGTTGTCACACGGCCCTCAGGTACTTTTCGTAAAAGATCGTAGGCCTTTTCGGCAAATGTTTTCATTTCCTCACCTCCCTGACGTTGGACGATTATGCCGGATCCCTAAGTACACAATTTCATATATACGATAAAATATAAAAAGCTCAGCGTATTTGTGAAATTCCGTACTAAGCTATAAAACGCTCTCTGCGGCTTTCTTCTTAATCCGCTCCAATTCTCGCTCAATATCTTCATCAAGCGGCAGCGGCACATGTGACGATAGAATCTGATTTACCTTTTCCCGCGCATCTTCAACGAGTTCCCGCTTTCCGGCTGCTTTCCATTCTTCCAATGATGCTATCATTCCCTTTTTGCTGAGATACCATTCACCATCATGAATCGCAGTTGTGGTAGAGAGTTGATCCCAAAATTGGCCACCCGGCCCAACCTGATCAAGGACATCATCCAACCATTTGTCATCTCCAGAGGTAATGCCTCGATGGGCCTGTTTGCACATCCGGAAAGTCTCGGTATCTATCAGCATCTGCTCGAGGCTGAGGATCATCGCACCTCCCAGCAACCCCGCACCGACTAGAATATCCGGCCACGAAAGAATAGAAGGCATAGCGCTCAGGGCCCGTTCATAACCGCTCTGGATATTCGGAACAAATTGGGCGGTAGCTGAGCCGGAAGTCTCTGCCGGCAGGCCATAGTAACGGGCCATCTCAACAGTCGCGGCGCTCAGCACCCCGCCTTCGATCGCATCGCTTTTTAACATACCGTTACGCGGGTCCATTAGAGCGGACACAGGTGCATAGATAACCGGTGCGCCTGGCTCAGCGGCCTGGATCAAACACAGGGTTGCCAGGACTTCACAATTTGCTGTGATAACGGTGGAAATCATGCTTGCCGGTGCCGTGGCACCCATCAAGGGCATGGGCATCACGGCCACCGGGATGTTCCAGCCGACAAGTTCCAGGTAAGCATCCGTATAAATTTCATCGATAATCAGCGGCGATTGCGGACAAAGCACATAGGATACCGGATGTTTTTGACGGATGGTCTCCTTAGAGCCGAAAACCGTTTGCAATATCTCCAGAAACCAGGGGGCCTGTTCTTTGGCATAGATAGGATCCTGAATATGTTTGGAAAAGTTTCGAAAAAGTGTCACCAGGTAGTCAACATAATCTGGAATGGTGTCATCCCTGTCGGTAGCAACGACAATACGCCAATAAATCCCGATGTCGTCCAGCGCATCGGCCAGCCGGGTGGCCTCCATCCAGTCATGAAAAGTAGAATCCCGGTGTTTTCCGGTTTTGCGATCAAGGACCGTGGGCCCTTCACCGTCCATGAGCAGTTTACAATCCCCTGTATTTAAGGGTAAATCCCATCCCGGTCGCCGGGCGCCAAGGGTAAATTTCTTCGGTGCCAGTCCAAGGGCCTCCTCAACCTGATTTTTATGGAACCGCACAATGCGTGTGTTCTCATCGACCTGAGCGCCTGCCTCCTTGAGTATCCGCCGTCCTCTAGCGGTGTCAACGCGCACCCCGGTTCGGGCCAAAATCTTAAGCGACCGTTCGTGTACCTGGCTTTTTTCTTCCTCAGATAAAACCTGCAAATGTGTTTGCATTCTCAGTTCCTGTCTTTGATAACTATTTTAGACGGATTCGCTTTTCTCATTTTGTTCCGGAAAATGAGGAACAAAAAAATCCAGTTAATCCTGTAAATCCTGTCTAATTAAAATAAAAATAGTATCCATTCCTCTATACTGTCACCCTCTCACGTCGAAAAGAAACGTCACCCGAATCGGGCGCATCCATCTCGCGCGCCACTCGATGGCCGCCATAAACGGCTGCGGCAATGGTGCCTGGTGCCCGGCAGTCCCCGATACGTTCAACCCGGTTGATACCGCTGTCGGCCAGCGCCTCCTGATCTGAGATTAGCTGCCAGTAGAGCTCATCGTAGGGGTTGCGGGCGGTCACTGCTACTATTGACGAAGCAGCCTGATCTACGCATTTTCCGGTATAAACACAGGTGATTTCGGCACGATCGCCGTCAAAACCGCAAACTGCCCTGGCTGTTAATATGTTTACCCCGAGATTTAAAAGGCGTTTTTGGGTGCGAGCCTGCTCCTCGGTATTAAAGCCCCATTCCCCAACCGTTCCCGCGGGCGTGACCAAAGTCACTTCCAAACCGGCGGCTCGCAATTTTTCAGCCAGCACGGCGCCCATGTAATAGTGATCGTCATCATATAACACTGCCGGCCCGCTAACCTCTATATCTGCCAATATGTCATCCGGAGTAAAAATCTGTTTGCTTTCAAAATCCTTGACCGCAGAAGTGTGCCAGCGGGCAACCCCGTCTCGGCGCCAGCGGGAGCCGGTTGCCACAATAATACGGCTAAAACCGAAACCCAAAACATCCCCGGCCGTTAAGCGGCTGTCCAGGTACACATCGATATTGCGCATGCGCTTAATCTGTTGAAGACGGTATTCAATTACCCGGCGCCACTCGGTTAGGCCCGGCAGCCGGCATTCAGCCGCCACACGCCCGCCTAATTCTTTTGTGGCCTCCGCTATGGTTACCTTATAGCCCCGCTGTCCCAGAGCGCGTGCAGCTTCCAGTCCTGCCGCTCCGGCACCGACCACCAGTATCCTATTATCGGATTGCTTGGGTGCTATTTTTTCGGGATGCCAATCGCGCCGCCATTCTTCCCCCATAGTCGGATTCTGAGTACAGCGGATGGGTACACCGCGCGAATTTGCGGCATAACAGATATTGCAACCGATGCATTCGCGAATATCATCGAGCCGGCCCGTTTGAATTTTTTCGGGCAGAAAAGGATCG
>CALZJV010000350.1 GCA_945787595.1 uncultured Desulfobacterales bacterium
GTATGCGCAAGCTGAATGACTTGCTTCGTTTAGGGGTATTTTCATTTCAGACTTGGTTTTTATTGTAAAACTCAATGAATTGGTCAAAATGAGATTTGAAAAAGTCAGAAAGCTGGCTATTGAGATAAACCCAAATAAGCTGAAATTACATGTTTCAAATAGTATCGCAGGGAGTTTTTGAGAATGATCTTGTATTCTCTTATTCAGGTGAATCCTTGCTTCAATTATAGGTAACGCTTTTTACCGGTTGCACTATGACAAACATACAAATTATCAGCCTCAAAAAGATTGTGTAAAGCGTGCCTCAATAAAATCCAGTGAATTAATTGATTTTATTATATATTCGTTCAGGTAACACATAATCGGTCTGTCTATTTTTGCAATGAATTGCCATATTTCTTGGGCGATCTTTTATTGTTTGCTTTTCAGATGACTATATCTCAAAGACCAAATCGTACATGAATGAGGAACTGACACTCGCCACAGAGAATTTACGATACTACACCTCTGACCTTGTTTGATCCATTCCTGTGCTTCTGTCTGAATGGGACCCTTAGCTTACAGCTCAATTCCGGCTTTTACATTAAAGCGCCGGCTGCCGCTCTGGCCAGTTCAAAGAGATAGGTGGGATAGATGCCGACCACAACCATCACGACGACCAGAATGCCGGTGAGTATCGTGGTGGGCGGGGAAAGGTGAAGGGGCGGCTGCTCCGCTTCCGGTTCCAGCAGATAGGCTGCTTTTAGAATTAGAAGATAGTAGTAAAGCGAGATGACCACGTTGATCATGGCGATCAAAACCAGGGTGAAATAGCCGCTTTGCATGGCGGCGGCAAAAACCAGGAATTTCCCGGTAAAGCCGATGGTCGGGGGGATGCCTGCCAGACTGAAGACCGAAACCATCAATGCCATGGCCAGCAACGGTGAGCGGTGATGCAAGCCCGCCAGTTGGGAAATTTCCAGATTCCGGCCGTCGTCGGCGACTTTAACCACGACTAGAAAAGCGCTGAATTTCATTACCAACAACGTCACGGCATAGAAGATGACACTCGTGTAACCGGCGGGCGTCATACTCAAAATTCCGATGAGCACATAACCGGCATGGGCGACGGCGGAGTATGCCAGAAGTCTTTTGAGATCCTTTTGAACAATGGCAGCCAGATTGCCCAAAGTCATGGAAATAATGGAAAGTGTGACCAGCGCATGGACCAGATAAATGCTGCCGGGGCCGGTTACGGCCATCATGCGGGTGAGAATAGCAATGGCTGCTACTTTGGAAGCCGTCGCAATGTAGGCCGTTGCCTGATTCGCTGCGCCCTGATAGACATCCGGCGCCCAGAAATGAAAAGGGAAGACGGCAAGTTTGAAGAAAAATCCGCACAAGGTCAACAGCATTCCGATGAGCACCGTCGGCGTATCGAGGATGCCGGGCAGGACCCGAATCATATCCGTTATATAGGTGGCCTGGGTGGTACTGTATAGTAAAGCGACGCCGAATAGCATTACGGCTGAAGCAAAGATCCCCACCAGAAAGTATTTGATGCCGGCCTCCAGACTCATTTTCTCATCACGCCTCAAGGCAACCAGGATGTAAAGTGAATAGCTGGAAAGTTCCAGGGCGACATAGATGGTCAGGATGTGAACGCTGCTGACAAGCAACATCATGGCCAAGGTGCAGACAAACAGCAAAAAATAAAATTCGGGGTGGAGCCGCTCGGAAATACTTTTTAATTCTGAACAGATACTGACGATCAGAAAAAGCCCCAGGGACAGCAATACTTTAAACACCTGGGAGAATAGATCCACCCGGTAGGTGTTAAAAAAAAGAAATCCTTGCTGGTTGACGGCTGCCAGACTAACGACGACACCCAGGACCGCCAGAACGAGGGCGGTGTAATAATCGCGCCGGGGCGTGGAATGTTTTGACATGGACAGGCACAGAAAAGCCACGCCGCCGGCAAAATAAAAAAGTTCAGGATAAAAGAGAAACCAATTCATTACAGTAAACCATTGATAAACGGGATCGATGCTGTCTCGATCATATCGAACATCAGGGTCGGATAGAGTCCGAATATCACCAGTACAATCAGCAGAATCATCCGGGGTATGCCCAGGCCAAAGGGCATATCCGGCAAGTGCGCGTATTTTTCATTCTTGGGGCCGTAAAAGGTATGCTGAACCATCCGAAGCATAAACAGCGCGCTGACCACCAGGGCACATACGGCCAGAGCACCGCGGACCGGATAGGTCTTGAACGCTGCAATAAAGACCATCAGTTCCCCCCAGAAACTGGCCAGAAAGGGAATACCCATGCTGGCCATGGCGGCTACGATAAAATAGGTCGAAGCCACGGGCATTATGCGGCTCAGTCCACCCAGTTCCGCAATTATTTTGGTGTGGGTCCGATCATAGATGTAGCCCACCGAGGAAAAGAATAAGGCCGTCATAATGCCATGGCCAAACATCTGAAAGACCGCACCGTTTAACCCATCCACGGACACAGTAGATAGTCCGAGTCCCACGATACCCATATGAGAAACGCTGGAGTATCCGATGACGTACTTTAAATCCTTCTGACTCAACCCCACAAAAACCCCGTAGATAATGCCGATAGTTGCCAGCACGGCCATGAGCTGGGCCCAGTGTTGCCAGCCTTGCGGGCAAATAAAAATGGCAACACGCAGAACGGCAAATGCACCGATCTTCATAAGTACCCCGGCATGCACCATACTCACCGCATGGGGGGCGGCCACATGGCCCACCGGAGACCAGGTGTGAAAGGGCCAGACACCGGCCAGGATGCCGAACCCGATGTATAACAGGATGAAGGCAAATTTCTGTTGCAAAGGGCTAAACGTACCCGGTCGCATTAAAACGGTTACATCAAACGTATTTAAACCGGATTGCACAAAAAGGTAGATAATAGCCGGCAATACCAGAGCACTGCCCGCCAGCAGGTATAGGGTCAACTTCATGGCGCCGTATTCTTTGCGCGTTGTGCCCCAGATAACGATAAGCAGGTACATGGGAAAAAGGGATACATCATACCAGATGAATATGAAGAAAAGATCCATACTCATAAAAAGTCCGAAGACTGCGGTGACCATAACAAAATAGAAAGCATAAAACTCTTTGACGCGGTAGTCCAACTCCCACATGGTCACCACGCCGGTAAAAAACACAATGCCGGTCAGCAGCAGCATGGGAAGGTTGAAGCCGTCGGCGGCGTTGAAATACGATATTCCCAGGGACTCCACCCATGGGATGTTTTCAACGAACTGCAGTCCCCCCAGGTTCTTATCGTAGGCAAAGAACAGATAAAGTGAGAAGATCAAGGTAATGCCGGAAAAAATGGCACTGACCCATTTGATCTGGGCCTTGCGTTCCCCCGGCAGAATAAGGATCACCACAAGACCCGTCACGCAGCTCAGCAATATGGCTGTAAGATATGGGAAACTGGCATATTCCATAGTTAAAACAAATGTCTAAAGTGAACTAAAGTGCCTAAAATGTCTAAAATTAAGGTTAAAAGAAAAAGTACAATACCAGCAGGACGATGACCACAAAGATTGCCAAGAGCTTGTACTGAATCATTCCCAGGTGTAAAAGGGAGATGAACCGCCCGGTTTCAACGGTTCCGCGGCCCAATCCGTCTATTCCCCCGTCAATTACCCGGTTGTCATTTTTGGTACACAATTTGGAAATGCCACCGTAGATGACGACATCCAAAAATCGCCGGTAAAAACGATCGATGTACCAACGCTCGGAAAATAAAGTATTTAAAGGCGCAATTTTTTCAACAAATCCAACCTGTTCCGCCTCACGGCGACCGAATTCCAGCCAGGCCAAAACCACCCCTATGGCGGCCGATCCCAAGGCTACAAACGGCAGCCAGACATGGTGGCCGCCTTGGGCTGGGTTTACGGTTTTCAGCCCTTTAAAGAATTCTTCCAGAGAACCCTGAAAAAAGCCCAGCAGCACCGTAACCGCAGTCAGGATGATGAGCGGCCAGCCCATTAACCAGTATGTGGCCTGTCTATGAGCGTGTCCGTGAGCGGTATTCGGATCGGTCTTATCTTCTTTTGGTTTACGTTCTTTTGGAAAAACAATGATAAAGATCAGCCGGAAGGCGTAATAGGCGGTTAAAAACGCGCCGAGCAGTCCGGCCGCCAGCCATATGGGATTTTTCAAATCAGCCAGAGCAGCCAGGATGACCTCCTTGCTGAAAAAGCCGGAAAAAGGCGGTAATCCGGCCAGCGCCGCCACGGCAATGGCCGTACAAATCATTGGGATTTTTAACCGGCGTCCTCCCAGGCGGCTGATCTCAAATACGTCGTTGCTTTCGAAGGCATGGATGAAAACCCCGGCGCAAAGAAACAACAAGGCCTTGAATCCGGCGTGCGTGGTGAGGTGGAACATTCCGGCAAAATAGCTGCCGGCGGCCAATCCCATGATCATAAATCCCAGCTGGCTGATGGTGGAGTAAGCCCAGACCTGTTTGATATCCCGGCTTACCATGGCCATGGTAGACGCCAGCAACATACTGATGGTGCCGATGGTAAGAAACACGGTCATAGCGGTGGCCGAATGACTGAAAAACGGAAACAGACGGGCAAACAGGAAGACGCCGGCCGCCACCATGGTGGCTGAGTGCAGCAGGGCGCTGACCGGCGTCGGTCCTTCCATGGCGTCCGGTAGCCAGGTCATCAGCGGAAATTGAGCGCTTTTGCCGATGATGCCGCCAAAAATCAGAAGAGAAGAAAAAGTGATCAGCGCCGGTGACATGCGGACCGCTGTTTGCGGGTCGTTGATCTCCAGAATATTTAAATTGCCCAGATGAACCAGCACTAACAGCAACCCCAGGAAAAAAGCCACGTCCCCAAAACGAGTCATCACAAATGCTTTTTTGCCGGCCTCGGTGGCACTGAATTTTTTATACCAGAAACCGATGAGCAGATAAGATGATAGGCCTACCAGCTCCCAGAAGATATAGAGCTGAAGCATGGTAAGTGATATGGTCAAGTTCATCATCGCCCAGGCAAAAAGTGACATGAACGCGTAGTACCTTGAAAATCCGACATCGCCGGCCATATATCCCAAGGAATACACTTGAACTAGAAAACTGATGGCCGCTACTACGGCGAGCATAAGCAGGCTGGTTTGATCAAGCAGAAAACCAAAGGGGACGTTAATGTCGCCGGATACGATCCAGCGGGTCAGGTACCGGACCGGTGCTTCCAGATGCCAGCCAACAACGAGTAAAAAAATCGCGCCGACAAGGGAAATCGCAACGGCGGCAATTGACAACCCGGCGGAAAGCCGTGGATAGGCCCTGGTGAAAACCATGATCGAAATAAATGCGACAAACGGCAGCAGTGTTGTCAATGTGGCGATCAGCAACGCCGGATCCTCCAGGTAGAAGTCATTTTGATACTCGTAAATTAGAAAAAAATATCTTTGGTGCTTGGAATAACAAAAAAAAATTCACGGATAAACATCCAAGGGCTTCAAAATCGATGTTTAAAATCTCAAATTCCAAGCACCAAATAACAAATAAATCTCAAATTCCAATGATCAATGAACAAAACAATCGGCCTGAGACGAGAAGTTCGACTGAGGCTCATTCAAAATATCCAGCCAAGTCAAATTTGGAATTTTGGTCATTGTTATTTGTTATTTGTGATTTAACATTTTCGGAACCCCAGTAAGGTGGCAGCTCATTAAAGTGTTCCTTTTACTTAAGTAAATTATAATCACTTGGATCCATCGATCCGGTTCGTCGATAGGCCCATACGATCAGGGCCAATCCTATGGAAACTTCAGCACCGGCGATGGCAAACACAAACAGTACGATAGCCTGGCCTTCCAGATGCTGCCAGAGAAGGGACGAACCGACCAATATGATGGCAACGGCATTCAGCATGATTTCTACCCCCAATAAAATCATAATCAGGCTGCGGCGTGCTACGACACATAATATCCCCATCAAAAAGAGCAAGCCCGCCAGTATGAGAACATGGCCAAAGGGAACAATCATAACTCACCATTCGTGGTTTCTGCGGCTGAAGCCCTTTTCGACCGCCTTCCGATTACCAGAGCGCCGACAAGCGCTACCAGCAGCAATAAGGATACGATTTCAATGGAAAGCCAGTGATTCTCAAAAATGAACTGTCCAAACACCCTGGGCGCTGCCCGGGCAGTTTTCAAGGTAATTCGGCTGTTCGGATCGCCGGCGATGATACCCATTCCAATGGCAATGTAGATAAGTCCTAATACTGCAACCGGCAGCCACTGGCGCAAAGCAAATAAGCGCTCTTCGCCGGTATCCGCTCTCATCATAATGACGACAAATAAAAATAAGACCATGATCGCCCCGGCATAAATGATAACCTCCAGAACGGCCAGAAATGGGGCGCCGAAAAGATAAAACAGCATAGCGCTGCCGAAAAATGAAAAAATCAGATAGATCACCGCATGCACCAGATTGCGCCGGGTGATGGCCATGCCGGTGGTGACAAGGATCAAAATTGCCAGAATATAAAAAATAATTGAGTAGATCGTCAT
>CALZJV010000351.1 GCA_945787595.1 uncultured Desulfobacterales bacterium
AATATTCACTATTTTTATTGACATTAATTTAGAATGGAATTACATAGCAGGTTTCTAACGGGCCGTTAACTCAGTCGGTAGAGTATCTGCCTTTTAAGCAGAGAGTCGCTGGTTCGAGCCCAGCACGGCCCACCAACTCGCAAAGAGCATAGCGCTAAGGGCAAAACGTGAGCTTCGATTCAATTATCTTACGCCAGGCGCTTTACGCATTGCTCCATGCGAAATATCTGCGTCCCCATCGTCTAGCCTGGTCCAGGACACCGGCCTTTCACGCCGGCAACAGGGGTTCAAATCCCCTTGGGGACGCCAATTAAATCAATAAATGGTCGTCAGATAATCTGGCGGCCTTTTTTTTGTTGCCGCCGTGAAAGGCCGAAATGCAATCAGATATTGCTGTTGACAATTAAAACATTTTCAGTAATACTCTCAGTAATACTTATAGGGAAGGATAAAATTATGCCAAGAGTAACCCAAAAAGGCCAGGTAACCATCCCCCGCCAAATTAGATTGATAATGAGCATTAAAACCGGCGACGAAGTCACTTTTGAAATGGATAGAGATAAGGTTGTACTGAAGAAAAAAACAACTACAGACAGAAATTTCGAAAAGTACGTTGGATTTCTATCACATTTGAAAGGCAAAATTCCGGAGGATATCATCGACCAGTTGCGCGGGAATTCTAATGATTAATTCTGTTGATACAAACATATTATTGGACATTTTGATACCTAACTCGGTGCAGGTTCAATCTTCACTTCGGTGTTTATCAAACATTGATTCAAATGATGAGCTAATTATTTCTGAAGCAGTTTTTGCTGAATTGGGCTCTCAATTTTTATCCTTTAAAGATCTTACCAAATTTTTAAGAGACACAGGCATCAAACTTGTTAATTCAAATGAGGATTCGCTGTTTGAAGCCAGCCGTGCATGGAAAAAATATTCTGAACGCCAAAAAAATTCGATTGTGTGTTCTTCATGTGGTAAGAAACAGACTCTATCCTGTAATACATGCCAAAAGGTAATTTCTTTTCGGCAACATATACTGAGCGATTTTTTAATAGGGGCTCACGCAAAGATTCAAGCCGACAGGTTAATCACTAGAGACAGAGGTTTCTACAGATCTTATTTCAAGGGTCTGGCAATCCAAACCCCGAATTAAGGAAGCAAAGCGAAAATTTACTTTCATAAAATTACTAAGCGGCGGGCTACGGTAAGTAATTGACAATTCCCTTTCTATTGAAATCATTTTAAATTCAATCAGAATAGGGTAGGGGGTGTATTAAACCTTCCCTACTCAAACTGATCGTATCTGACAAACAATGATACTTTACAGGTACCCTTGGGGACGCCACTACGAATTTATGGCCGTCAGGTATCTGACGGCCTTTTTTTATTTCCACAGAAAAAGGCCGGTGTCATATACATTTTATCCTGAGCTTGCCGAAGAAGCCGCATATTTTAGGGATCAACTGGGATAAACTTTTTCTGAGGGAAACCGAAGGAAATTTTCTTGGGTACGCCGATTTAAGCGGTTATCAAACAGATAACCGCTTTTGCTTATTATCATTTTTAATACCTCGCCCGCTTGCGGCGAGGAGCTTCATTTTAATACAGCTCAGCACAGTCGTTTAATGCTTTGTTTTTTGCAGTTTTGCATGCTTTGCAAAGGCTGGGTTATATAGGGCTATGCGACTTTATTTTCTTTTATGTTTCTATTGAAAAATTTCCGTTTAGTCTTTTTTTCCATTTCCTGGTAGTGCTTTATCAGCCTTTCGGTGCTATGACTGTGCTCTTGTGAAATTTTATGCCGTAGTTGCCTAATTCTTTCGATAACTGGATCATCCTTCATTTTTATTCCTCCCATGACAAAAGCTCCACCGGCGTTATTAATGCCGGAACATAAAGACCTAAGAGCGTATTAAGTCGTCTTATGTGTGAAAACTTATTGGCATTTGCCAGATGTTTGCAGTTCCACGTTAATAGAAAATCACAGCCGTGAAAAGATGCAATTGCCAGATGAAGAGCGTCTCCCAATACATCAGCCGGCATTAGTTTGCGCTTTATATACGTCTCAACGATATCATGAATCTCCGTATTGATGCTTAAAAGAGGGATATCTGCAACCAAATTCAGAATTTTTTCTTTAATGGGATAATCTCCACGTTCAAGTTCTTCTATAACTGCGATGCTTGTAACAAGCTGATAGTGTTCACGCTGATTATTCCACCATTCCCTTGTCCAATTTCTTCGTGCAATCATCTCAGGTTCAGTTCTAACTTCCTGGTAGAAGCTGGGAATTGTCGTTTCTATGTAAACAACTCTTTTCATTATTCGAGATGCCTTTTTTAATCTCTTTTAGGGTCTAATTCCCCACAGGTTGTTGCGATAGAATCCACAAAATAAATTGAATGATACCCCGCGGTTTGCCGTGGGTAGGTTCATTCCGGATTTAAAGGCCTGCTTACTAAAAAAAATAATAATCCTGATTTAAATTTTTGACAACCATTTTTATCGGCAAATCCGGTAACCTTGAAAACAGAGAAAATAAAGAGGAGGTAGGTTCTCTATGCTTGACACAAAAGAAATTTCATAGAAAAAGATATGACAGGCAATCAATTTAGATAATGTTTTTGGTCCTCTTTCAGCGGACCAGAAGGAGCCTCCCTGAGTAACCGGAACCTCCGGTTGGAACCGGGGGACATGCGAATAAATATTTTAGTTTATTGGCTTAAGGCCAGAATTCGTCCGCCGAGCCGCTCCAGTTTCGTGCTTTCTTCGGAATTAAGCGTCGGCTCTGCATCCAAACCTTCTCATAGTCCATCTCTCTTGTTCTGCTTTTCCGCGTCCCAAGCCGGACCCATCGCTCCTCAAAATTGATGTCGTCCGCCCAAGTCAATCCTAAGGCCTCGCTTTTACGTGCCCCTGTGTGCAAATGCGTGCCAAGCAAAACACGGTCATGTCCTTGGGCGACAAGCAATACCTTCAGGATATCCTGAATTGGAATTAAGCGCCTGGCTTTTTTTTCTTCGAATCCGATGGAAGGTTATCTACGGATCAACTCGGTTATTTGAACACCTTGAAATGTGCATAGTGTTTGATCTCACTGGCTTTGAAGTGAAAGTTGTGGCTATGAAATAAGGATTGTGACTATACCGCGCTTGCCAAGGAAGCATCGAAGAAACATCGGAGGGAAACATCAAAGCTTGAATTGCGAATTATAGCGATATCTTATTCACCATTAAAGCTTTGACCTATTCCAACCTTCCTATGCAGCTTGGCGTTTGATGTCGCTGCGTGTGGAAATGGGCGGGGAGGGATTAAACGATTTTGCAGTTATATGCCGGAAATTTGGGATCATCGGACATTAGTGGCAGTCTGTTCACGATGGCTTGCGCAATGATCATCCGGTCGAAAGGGTCTTTATGATGGAGCGGCATTTTTCCCAACAACATTGCGTGATCACCGGAAAAACTGAGTATTTCGATTCTCATTTCCTTGGCCATTTCAAGCGGATCAAACTCAACATGAATTTTTCCGATGGCGTGTTTCATCATCAGCTCCGCGATGCTCATGGCGCTTAAGAAAACCTCGTTAGCCGGTGTCTCCAGTTCATAGCGCCTTTTGTCACTAAGCCTTTCAGGTGAAGTGAGCATCCACAAAAAAATATGGGTATCCAACAGGATTTTCATGATTGGTCACCATAAAACATGGCATTGATCTCCTCATCCTCATTCAGAAAGTCCTCAGGGATCTCGATTTGTCCCGCGAGCAATCCAAGTTTGCGTTTCTCCTTTGGTTTATGCGGCACAATTTCAACCAGCGGCAGGTTATTTTTGGCAATGATCACCTTTTCTCCGTGATACGCCATATCAATCAGCTTAGACAGGTTTGTTTTCGCTTCGGATACATTGATAATCATAATGGCCCCTCAATTTTGAAGTTTACATGACCAACTATAACCATTCAGACCAGGTTGGTCAACCATTTGTTTGAAGATACCCGCAAATTGTCTCGTGATTATGTTCTCTAAATCGTGTCTCATTGTATCAATGTCCCGTGTATCAGTGTTCAAAATGGGATCAAAACTTGAATATAGATCTGATGCATTTTACGACTCTTTTTTAATTGAAATCATTACAAATTCAATCAGAATAGGGTAGGGGAGATTCAAAACCTTCCCAACTCAAGGTGATCGTCTCCGACAAACAATGATACTTTACAGGTACCCTTGGGGACGCCATCAAGATTAAATGGTCGTCAGCGAATCTGACGACCTTTTTTTATTGAGCAGTTTTATTTCTCAATCAGAATGCCCCTGCAACTTATTTTCAGATGACTTTAGACAGTATCTTTAAATAATAAACGCCGGATAATACACGTCAGATTATATCAGACGGCGCAAAGGACATGACAGGTAAAGACTTAACAGAGACAAGCGCTTGCTTTTTTTATCGGAGGGCAGCAGGGGTATTAGATAAGATCGGTGACGAGCGCCCCGCTTGCCAGCGGGGTGTCGCATCTATTTTATGAAGGCAATGTGCGACACAGGGAGCGGAGGACCTGTACTTCATGTGCTGGAGCCTCAGCACGCTGCTCTATCGTTGTTAAATCTCCTCGGGCAGCAAGCGTGCGCCATGGATGACCGCTAAAACGTCGATTTGATTTGCTTTGATGCGGTAAATGATGCGGTAGGGTTTCTCGATCAGCTCGCGGATATCTTCGGTCTGATATTCCGGCACTTTGCGACCGATAGCGGCTGATCGGCGATTTGCTCTGAACGGTGGGTGATTCTGTCCACCATCCGGTTGGCATAGGTTGGAGAGTTGAGAGCAATGTATTCGTAGATATTCACCAGGTGCTCGATAGCGTTTTGTGTCCAGTGAACCCTCATGCTGGCAAATTAAACTTTTTGCGCACATCTTTGACGTCCAGTGTGCGTCCTTGATCGCTGTCTTTGATCCCGGCTTCTATGGCTTGTCGGACATAGATGCGGTACATCAAATCCTCCCAGGTTGCGGACTCCGGTAAATTGTCCAAGAGTTGATGGGCTTTTTGCTTGATGCTTTCGGTTTGCATGTTTTTAACTCCTATTGCGCCGTATACGCCTTTTTTGCCTTGGCATCTCTTTCAAATGTTAAGGTTTTTATGGTTTAAAATCAATTATTGGCCATCAATAGTTAATAGTCAAGCCCAATAAATAGAAAAATAATTGTTAGAACTTGATTAGTGATTTAGCGCGATAAATATACTACTGTAGGCCACTGTTTTATTATGAGAAAATCTTTCAAAACTCCAACTCAGATTATCTTTTTTTGAGCAACGATAGAAGGAGCCCCGGAGTAAGGCGCTTAAATAGTACGTTGTCGATGGGGGGCGACTGATAACGCAGCCCAAAATCTTTATCTGGAAGACTATAAAACTGTTTTTCAAATAACTTCAGAAAGTCGCTTCAAAGAATAAACGCCGGATAATCCCTTTACTGGTTTTGGTTTTTTTTCATTTTTTGAATTAAAGTGATGTTTAAAGCGCATATACATCTTTGAAACAAATTCTTTAGAGCCGATGACGCCGGAGTCCGTAAAATAGCGCGTGCGGTATCTGAAACGATCGCTTCGGCTGAGTTCAAACTCCCGCTTGCGCTCCTTTTCAAGAATCCTGTCGCCGATTACCTTGGATTTTCCCTTCGCAGGCCGATTTACTGCCCCGGCTTCATACACATACCTGCGATACCTTCGAATGCGCTCTTTTTCGCTTTTGACATTGAATTCCTTTAATCCGAAATCAGTCGAAAGAAAGTTATCCCGGTTGTTGGTCTGGACATGGTAACCAAGGGAATTCCGGCGGTATTCTTCAGGCCGGGCGACGATCCCGGCTCGCAACGGGTTCAAATCAATGTAGGCCAGACAGTTTATGAGGGTCTCTCCTTTATCAACGATGACACTTTTGAACCGGGGTCGCCCCAAAAATAGCCACGCCGGTTGTGACTTTTGTTGTAGTATCTGTCAAAGCCTACCTTTATTTCACGAACAAATTCAGAAAGGTTAGATAATTTTGCCCTCAGAGATGGGATTTACCCCTCAGTAAATACATGGTCATCGCCATAAAAGCTCAGATAGCGTATTTTTCTATTTTTTCTCTAAAGGCTGGCGAGGCTTTGCGGATATCAAAATCTACCTGGGTCGCTCATCAGGGACTACAGCAATATCTGATTGCTCAGCGATCTTGACTCACCGGCTGAAATGTTTCTGGGCACGCCGGTCGCGTTTCAGGGAATCGACGAGATTCGCAGGATCCAGGGGCAAACGGGGATCACGTTAATGACCTGGTCCGACCCGGCAGGGTCATGAATGCATCAGGCACCGGGCGGGGGTTGGGCGGGCGGAGCCCCCGTCGTCGGGGCTCACGTGTTCTCGGAATGTCGGACGCGCTTTTGGAACCAGTGCTCCGCATGGCGGGCAACTTCTGCCAGGCGCGACTCCGGCCATTTTTCAATGCGGGGGGGTAGCACCAGATCCTTTTTGTAAGATGTTTT
>CALZJV010000352.1 GCA_945787595.1 uncultured Desulfobacterales bacterium
AAACCGGTTCCACTTCGACCCATTACCTTTTTGGTATAAAAAGGTTCAAATATTCGATTTATTTCATCCGGGGCTATTCCAATGCCATTGTCGGATACCGTCAACACGGCGTAGTCTCCTTCTGCCACATCTTCATATCCTGAAATCGGTGTGTCGATATATTTGTTTTCAGCTTTTATTTCGACTTTCCCACCATCCGGCATAGCTTCAGCTGCGTTTGAAACCAAATTCATAACTGTTTTGGAGAGGTGAACAGGAGAACCCATTATATTTAAAAGTGATGAATCCAAATTTGATTCTATCTCGACTTTAGGGTGATATGATTTTAGCTTTTCCAACTGAGGGCTTATCAGATACTCATTGATGATATCATCAAGATTCACGACTTCGGACACCGAGACGCCTCGTCGTGCCAATGTCAACAGGTCTTGTACGATCTCAGCAGCTTTTTTCCCTGATTCCTGAATCGTTAATATCGGTTCAATAAGGGGACTATCCTCAGGGAGATCCATCAATATCAGGTCCGGGTAACTCACGATACCGGAAAGAATATTATTTAAATCATGGGCGACCCCGCCGGCAAGAGTGCCAATGGCATTCATTTTTTGCGCCTGCTGGAGTTTCTTCTCTAATTTTCTATTTTCCAACTCAGCCTTTTTTTTCTCCGAAACATCACGCATCAATCCGCGGAATCCTATGACTCGATCATCGTTGTCAAATATGGGGGCGGCTGAAAGTTCAATTTGTAAAGCTTTTCCACTTTTCAATTCAATTTCAAAACAAGCATCCATGATCGGTTGCGTTTCGCTGAAAACCCGGTTAAATACCATAAACATATTCTCTGATGTCTTTTGACTTGAATACTGCCTGTAATTTAAGCCCATCATCTCTTCAGGAGAATAGCCGGTTATTTTACACAAGGAATTGTTAAAAAACGTCAGGTTGCCTTCCAGATCTAATTCAAAGAATCCCTCTTCAATGTCCTCGATGATATTTCGATACTTTTCTTCGCTAAGCTTTAACGCTTTTTCAGCTTTGACCCTTGAAGTGATATCACAGAGATGCAATGCTCTTTTTGGTCTTGGGTATTACACTAATTTGAATAAATGCATTTATGGTATGACCGTACCTGTCGATAAATTCGAATTCATATTCAGATGGATTTCGACCATTAGGGGCGCTTCTATCATAATGATATCCCGTTGCTCTCTTAAGATCTTTTTCTGATATAAAATCGGATGTTTTCTTTTTACCTTCAATTTCAACCTTCGAATATCCGGTCATTTTTGCTGCTTTTTCGTTAACCTTGGAAATGGTCATATCCTCATCAACGATCCAAGTCGCTGTACCGGTATTTTCAAAAACACTACGATATTTTCTTTCATTTTTTTGCAGAGCTGCTTCAACTTCTTTTCGACGCTCAATCTCATAAATTAAGGCCTGATTCTTATCATTCAGTTCTTGAGTTCGTTTTCTGACCTGTGATCTTAAAAACATGTTTAAAATCAAAAACACTAAAATAAGGCCGGCAGCCCCCCCACCTACCCCATATATCCAAATGGGATCCTTAGTTTTGGAGTCAACACCAATCCATCGGCTAAGAGATTGATAGTATATCGAGGACTTATCCTTTTTAAGGGCCCTTACATACAGATCAAGGGTGCTAATTATTTCCCTATTTTTACCCTTCGGAACAGCAAAGTGTATCTTTTGAGGGGCTAAAATGATCGAGCTTCTATTTATGTGATATTTTCGATCATACTGATGCCCATATAGGTAATTAACAAGACCGGCATCGCATTTTCCAGCGCTTACAAGTTCTAGAACAGTTTCATAATCGAAAGCTTCTGTGAACCGACATTCGATATCCAATTTTTTTACAAGCTCTCTTAAATTTTTGTAATATATATCATTTTGGAGAACAGCTATTTTTTTACCCTTGAAATCAAGAATTGATTCAATATTTGATAACTTTCCTGTATAAATTTGGCCCCAATTGCTAATAATATTTTCATATGTGAAATCAAAAATCTGATTACGTTGCTCGGAATAGGCAATCGCTCCGACAATATCCGATTTCCCCGATTTCAAATCATTCAGGCATTGGGCCCAGGATTCACTCATATATTCAAGGGTCCATCCTTCTTTTGAAGCCACATATTTAAGGATATCAGCAAAAATACCCTTTACGTTACCATCAGAATCTTCGAATAGAAGCGGTCTATTCTGGTATACACCAACTCTAATTCGACTGTCGGCTATTGAATTAAGAGGGGAAAATGAGATTACAAAAAATATACAATAAATCAAAATGATTAAGCACTTTTTCATGATTAAATCCGCGGCTCTAAATTAGGTGAAAAATCAATCTCAAAATCAGCTGTCCAAGAACGACAACCTTCTAATATGTCTAGTTATATATTAATATCGGATAAACTATTAATAACATTAGCAAGTAAACCCCAAGGTTACCCAAACAACATGCAAAGAATAGCTAACAGAATGTTATTATAATCGATATCATAGGAGGTGCACTAATTTCAGGATATCCCAGTTGGTGAAATCAAAGGATGGGGTCGATTTGCCATGTTGTTTAGGCAACATTGGTGTTTACTTTGAGTACTTAAGATTTATATGGATTCAAACAGCGCCGATAGACTGAATAGAATGGCGGGTTGCCCGCATAACCGCAGACCTGTGGATTGAGCTATCTCCAATGTTTTTTGAAAAGGCTCAGCAGTAAGGATTTTACCTCCGGAAGCCAGGTTGGATTGCAGCTCACTGAAAAAGGATTTCATAAAATTTCAAGCTACAACAAAACGAAACTGCTGCTAAGAATACTGAATCCAAAAGCAATCCCCCAGGTCGATTACCATATGGAGAAGTAACCCCAGGCCGATCAGTCTGGACTTAGGAATTGCGGTCATAAAACCATACAAAAGAATGGCTATGTATGAATGCAGCGGGTGAAAATTGATGCTGCAACGGTTTGGGTCATAAATCGGATTGGCCATCAGGTGATCAAGATCCACTGCCATTGTCAGAACCATGATCAACCACGATAGCCGCCAGCGTTTCTTAAAAAAAAGGATCGCAATTAGACCGGGAATTAAGATATGTAAAAAAAGGTGAAGAACAGAATGGGACATGTTTTTCTGATCACAAGCCGAGCTAAAATATGGTTCAAAAAAACTCGCGGCTGGTTCTGACGAAAATGGAATTCCCCGCAGCAAGCTGCGGGGAATTTGAGCCTAAAAGATATTAAACATACATTGCAAGAGGCTGTGGATGGCCTGTCCAAAGTTTACCCCAATGTTGCAACGTTAGGTTTTATCTGCTTTAAAATGGAAAAATAAATTGGTATCCTGCCCGTCGAGTGATGGCCCGTTTTCCATCCAACTTAAAATCTTGCATCCATCGGCTTTGCCGGACGGTGCCGAGCAACTGATGTACGGCATGGCTGGATCGCCGGCAATTGACTTGTAGTAAAGCATCCGGGCGCGATCCTTGGGAAATTCTTCAAGCTCAAGAAAATGAACCATATAGACGAAGCAATCGCCTTCCAATAATTCACTGGTCTCCCTGAATTCCAAAATTCGTTCTCTGAATTTTTTGAGAGCAGCGGTTTCATCTTGCGCTTCAATGATCAAATTGAATTCGCCATGCCGACGGTTTTCTTCCTGGTTTCTTTGCTGATCGGTGGCATGAAGAAATTTACCGATGTAAATCATAAGATATCCTTTCTGATCTTAATATGAGACACGCGCAAATTAAGTATTACCGACACCTGTACCGGAGGATGATTCGTATTCGATGCGCGTTACGGTTACATACCGGGATATTCGGCCGCGACGTCAACCCTGAAGACATACCCAAGACCAAGACAGCAGAGGACTGATTTGCTTTCGTGTTCCCCGAGCCCTTTCCCGGCTATGAGCGGCACCGCAATTTTAGTAATGCATCCTAACTTCTTTAAAATAATTTGTCCAGCGCTTCATAGATGAATTTCAGTTGCGAGATTTTCCCCTTTTATCCGGCCCATCATTTTCAGCGGGTCGGGTGTCGAATAGCCACGGACGGTGGGTGCCGGCAGGGATGATTTTCCTATCAACAGGACCTTTTCCGCAATTTGAGACCTATATTTAGTGGGATTATCCCCAATTTATCCGGTCAGGCAATTTTTATCAAAGCTTGGAACCACAATATTTACAAAATTCGGCATCTGTGTCATGGCCTTCAGCGCTGCACTGCTTGCAGGCTTGGGTGGACACGCTTCTTTTATAAACCTGGGTCAGCTCTGCAGTGACGATTCCGGTGGGCACTGCAATGATCCCGTAGCCGATGATCATAATTATAGCCGACACGGCTTGCCCGAAATTTGTTTGGGGCGATATATCGCCATAACCAACGGTCGTCAAGGTTACAACTGCCCAGTAAATGCTTCTCGGAATACTGGTGAATCCGGAATCCGGATCCTCGATGAGATACATCAACGAACCGAAAATGATGACCAGGCTGAATACGGCAAACAAAAATACGGTGATTTTACGCCGGCTAGCATGCAGTGCCTGCATTAAGAGGCGGGTTTCACCCACGTATTTCACAAGCTTCAGTACCCGGAAGACCCGTAGAACCCGCAATACCCGAATGACCAGGAAATACTGGCTGCCGGGGAAAAATATACTTAAATAAGTCGGCAATATCGCCAACAGATCCACCACACCAAAGAAACTGATTGCATATGCCGTAGGCCGCCCAACGCAGTACAAACGCAGAATATATTCAATGGTGAAAAGAACGGTAAGAATCCACTCACCCAGATACAGCAGTCCACCGTATGTTTGTCTGACGCTGCTTACGCTGTCAAGCATGACCATGATCACGCTTGCCACAATCGACACTATCAGCAAAACATCAAATACTTTTCCCGCCGGAGTATCCGCTTCGAATATAATTTCATGAAGCTTGTCGCGGATTTGGTGCGAAGACGCATTCTCTTTCATGGTTACCCTCAGGCTTTGGATGACAGATGACAGATAACAGATGACAGATAACAGATGACAGATGACAGATAACAGATGACAGATGACAGATAACAGATGACAGATGACAGATGACAGATGACAGATGACAGATAACGGAGGACAGAGGGAATTCAAATTCCTTTGTCCCTCTGCCGTCACCTCTGCTTTACCTTGTAGCCCTTCTCTTTTAAAAGCGCGACCACGCTACCGGGTCCAATTAAATGCCCGGCACCGATAATGATAAAAATATTTTTATCTTCTGCCATCAGCGCTTCAATTTTTTTGACCCAGTCTATATTGCGTCGGAGTAAAAGGCGATTTTCGATTTGTGGAAAATTTTCGAAGCTTTTAAATAAGATCGCATAAAGACTATCAGCGTCTCCTTTTTTCCAGTTTTTCAGCATATCATCTGCCATCTGGGCCGCAACGTCCAGATCCTCCAGCGTTTGACCCAAAAACGCCTTTTGATCATGCACATTCATATTCCCTAAAAGATCCAGTTGGAATTCGACGGATTCAAGAAAACCGGTTTCTTTTTCATCCGAGCTGGCTTTGCCATAAAAGTGGAGATCAATACCGTATTCAGGGCTAAATCCCAATCGCTTGAGCTCCAGAGCGGTTAATGTTACGGCCATAAACCAGGGCCGGAAACGCCCGAAATGTTCCATCGGCATTCCAAGATCAACCATCTTTTTTTTAAGTGAACTTCCCATCTCATCGGAAATATTTTGAAATAGAGTTTGTCCTTCAGGATAAAGGCCCATAGCCATCATTTTGGCTAAGACTGTAGGATTCATCATGGCCTCCAAATCCGTTTCAAAGACAACTTTTTGGCTTTGATTGTATGCTTCATTGATGGCTTTGGCCAGGGGATAGGCATCGCTTTTAAGGACGTGCAGGGAACCCAGCAGAAAAATTGCCTTGTTTAATGGTGTTTCCACCAGCCAGAGGCAATGTTTTGGGGTAGCTGTTGGCTTGCTCTGCTGAGCATGAAGGCCGGCTGACACAAACAAGATAGTGGACAGGCATAAAATAAAAAGGGTTGTCCCTAACCGGTTTCGTTTAACAAGTAAATGAACTGTCACAATGCCCCCTTTCCTGTTCAGGCTCACATTAATGATATAGAAGCTATCCTTCACGCAAGGCGGGATTTTCAAGCTTGGGTGAGACGGGATCCAAATTTTTAATTTTTTCCGTCAAAACATTCAGATTGGTGATAAATGTCAGACAGTGGGAATACCGGTGGATGAGATTAAATGATTTGGCGGATAAGCTTTCTACCGCCTGCTGACGGTTATGTTCCATATGAATGTAAACCCCGGCCGCCTTGATCAACCCTTTCAACGCCTGGTGTTCATCGCCGGTTGTCTGCTGCCAGATGCGCTCCAGATGATCATGGAACTCAAAGAATAGGCCATTATTCCATATGACCAGTGATTGCAGGAGTGAATCATCCAGACCGGTTGCTGAGATTTGCTCCAGGACGCGGTCATAGCGATTCAGGCGATCTTGAATATAATTTACATATCCTGCAGCGAGTTTTTCAGCCAGCCATTTTTCGGCGGCAGCCTGATATTCGGATGGCTCCATTTGCACCAGCGCTTCCACAAAGGCTTCTGAAAGTGTATTGCGGATATCGCGCGACAATCGATCGTTAAAGGGATCAAATTCATCAGGAGACATTTTTCTTTTCCAGGGTGATTCAGGATATTTTTATGGAACCTATTTTTTACCTGCTAGTCCCACTCATTTAATATTTGATTCACCTGCTTACCGTCAGCCAGCTTGCCGAAATGTTTCATCACAGGTCCCATCGCCTGCATTTTATTTTTATATTGAGAAAAATCGATATTGGCCTTAATCCAGGTGGCAATCTCTTGCCGGGAAGCTGTTGCGGGCAGGTAGGATTGTAAAATTTGCAGGTATTCAGAGGTTTCTTCTTTTTTGAATTCCAGAACCGTTTGTTCTGATTTTACAAGCCCTTTGATAATTCCGAGAATGTCATCGTCGGTAATTTCTATTGGCTTTTTAGGGCGCGTGGATTTTTTGCCGCTTTCCAAAATCAGAGGGACGGTCAGTTTGGGAAACTCTGCCATTATTTGGCGCATCGTGTTTCGAACCTCCGGTTCCCTTTGCAGCATGGCCTTTTTCAGATCCTTTTTTAGCTTGTCATGCAGGGATATCGACATTTCCTGGCTCCAGCCATACCCCTCCTTAACACCATCAGTCATGTTGACCCTCCTGTAAACTTTTTTTAACTTGTGCCTATCCTAAAATCGGTTATAATCAGTTTGGGCACTCAGTCGTGTTTCCAATCCAGAAATGCGGATTTTTGCCCAAGGTCAAGGAAATCAAGCGTTTGTGCGGAGACGTAGCTGGCTACGTCGCACAATGGAATGGAAACTAACTAAACTTCGGCGGCAGCGGCGTATCTGAGGCCAATCCTTTGCCGGAAAGAATGATCAGCGTCGACGTCCCGTGGGCAAGGATTTTGCCTTTGGCATCGGTTACAAATGCATCAGCGTATCCCAGGGTTTTTCCCAGTTTTATCTGACGACCTTTGGCGATAAGTTTGCCGCTTACGGCCGGAGCGAGATAGTTTAATTTTAAATCGACGGTGGTCGCACCGGCGTTCTGATCTTCAATCTCGTAAAATAGCGCCCAAAACGCAGCAGCATCGATGATGGATGCAAACACGCCGCCATGGACCAGCCCAAAGGGTTGTAAATGCTTTTCGGCCAGATCGATCTCCAGGACTGAAAATCCGAGCCCCACATCCTTGATCTTCATAGAAAGCAGCTCAAAATAGGGGCTTCGGTTTACCAGTTGATTGACGCGCTTGATGTACTCCGGATTCAATTTTTTCATATCATCTCTCAGAGTTTACCCGTTCATAAATATAAAAATGATAAGGTTCCGGCCCATCAATAAATTCGGTTTTTTTAATCTTAAAGTCAGCTTCAGGAATCTCGGGAAAAAAAGTATCCCCGGGGATGTCTCTGGGTATAACCGTTAAATAGATCCTGTCGGCCAAAGAAATTGCCTCATGATATAATTGTCCGCCTCCGATGATAAAAGCTTCGCTCTCGTCGATCGGAATTGATTTGAATGCCCGGTTAAGATCTTGAGCAATTATGCAACTCGGCGCCTGATAATCGGTCTGGCGGGTCACCACAATGTTGGTTCTTCCAGGAAGTGGACAAGACAGGGACTCATATGTTTTTCTTCCCATAATCACAACATGACCGAGGGTGATCTCCTTAAACATCTTTTGTTCGCCGGGAATTTTCCAGGGGATATCTCCCTGGTGGCCGATAACGCGATTTGATGCCATGGCAACGATTAAGCTAATGAGCATACTGGTCCTCCTTTATAAATCCAGCTCCAGGTAACTCGGGTTTTGAAGAGGATTATAACAATAGGCTTGAATGGTTCGGAATTTGAGGGAATGATAGAGTCTTTTGGCTGCCTTCATGGATTCAATGGTATCCAGGCGCATCTTTTCATACCCTATTTCACGGGCTCTGTCGATGACCGCACATGTTAGAGATCTTCCGATATCGCGGCCCCGATACTGCGGGATCACAAAAAGTCTTTTCATCTCACAAATTTTGATCTCCAAGGGCCGCAAGGCCACACATCCCACCATGGTAGCGCAAACCTCAGCCAGCAGGATGCAGCCTAGAGGCGGCGCATAATCACCAGGCAGCGTGGCCAGCTCCCGGCTGAATCCCTGGAATTCAAGATCTAAACCGAGGGAGTCTGCATACTGAACAAAAAGATTACGAGCATACAGATAATGTGCTTCGGTTTGCGCACTGATAATTTGGATCATGGTCAATCACATTATCATTTTTTTGAAGATTGATTTAATAGCCTATCAATTTATATGCTAAACCCCCACAAAGGGCAAGTCTAAGTCCATATGATGGTTTGAGACTCATCGCTTACCTAGCCGGCTCGGAACATAACTTGGATGCAAGATCTGCTGCGGAACTGGTGACTGTCTCGGAAGCATTCGGAATTCTTACCATAAATTACGCTTGAGCCAAGTAAGATTTCGGTTGAAAATAGCGCGAAATAATAATAGAATTGAACTCAAGAGATTATTGTTATGCGAATAGTGGTACAAAAATTTGTATACCAAAAGATGCGGTGGTAAGCCATGCCGGTATTTGAATACACAGCCCTGGATAGCAGGGGGAAAACCACCTCCGGTATTATCGATGCCGAAGGGGCTCAGGCCGCCCGCCAGAAACTCCGTACCTCAGGGATTTTTCCGGTATCCATCAAGGAGACTCTCGAGGCAACACCGAAAAAAGCATCTAGGACATTCGCCCTGACCCGCCGGCTGGGACGCATAAAGCCGGTCGAAGTTTCGATGATGACCCGTCAGCTCGCAACTTTAATAGGGGCCGGGTTCCCGCTGGTCTCAGCCCTGGATGCACTGGTTCCGCAGACCAAATCCCATCGTTTTAAAAAAATGTTGGCCCAAATAAAAAACTTGATCGTGGAAGGCAACAGTTTTGCCCAGGCGCTTTCGAAATATCCCGGAGCTTTTTCACCCTTGTATATCAATATGGTGCGCGCCGGAGAAACATCCGGTACGCTAGAAATTGTTTTGGAGCGGCTGGCGGATATTACTGAAAAACAACAGGCCTTGATGAACCGGATCCAGACAGCCCTAGCCTATCCGGTATTTATGATGGTGATCGGCACTGTCGTTTTGCTCGTGTTAATGATCTACATAGTTCCGAGCATCACTTCAATTTTCGCTGATATGGACCAGGTTCTTCCAACACCTACCCGGATTCTGATCTTTTTAAGTGATTTTTTTAAATCCTACTGGTGGAGTATTATAATTGTTCTTATCGCCATCGGGGTATTTTTTAACCGGGCTAAAAAGACCACAAAGGGTCGCTATTGGATCGATAAAACCTTTTTATTATTACCGGGCATGGGTATTTTATCCAAAAAGCTTGCAGTGGCCCGGTTCGCGCGCACCCTGGGTTCTCTGCTGGAAAACGGGGTTTCCATGCTGATTGCCATGGACATCGTAAAAAATATTACCGGCAATATCCTGATCGCCGACTCCGTCGAAACGGCCGCTATCGAAGTCGGCAAGGGTCAGGGCTTAGGCGCAGCTCTTTCCGGTAGTGGAATTTTTCCCCAGTTATCCATTCAGATGATCCAGGTCGGGGAACAAAGTGGACAACTGGAAAACATGTTGACTAAAATCGCAGACGTATATGAAAGAGAGGTGGAGACCAGTATTTTGCGTCTTACATCATACCTGGAACCTGTAATGATTTTGGTAATGGGATCGATCGTCGGCTTTATTGTTCTGTCGATATGCCTGCCAATATTTGAAATGAACCAATTGATTCGGTAGGGGAGAGCAGCTGATTCTAACTTAAGGAGTTTTATAAATGTTTCAGAAATTAAGACATAAAAACCAGGGATTTACGCTGATTGAGCTAATGGTTGTCATCATCATTCTTGGTATTTTAGCTATGTGGGTTGCACCGAAGATCATGAGCCGTCCTGGAGAAGCCAAACAGGTGAAAGCCCGCTTGGATATCCAAAATCTGGAAACCGCTTTAAAACTGTACAAACTTGACAACGGTTCGTATCCGAGCACCGAGCAGGGACTCCAGGCGCTGGTGGAAATGCCTGAAACCGGGCTAGTACCCAAAAAATGGAAAAAAGGCGGTTATCTTGAAAAGGGCAGGGTCCCTAAGGACCCCTGGAGCAATGACTTTATTTATCTGTCTCCCGG
>CALZJV010000353.1 GCA_945787595.1 uncultured Desulfobacterales bacterium
AAAAATGAACATCGAACATTGAACGTCCAACATCGAATAATGTATTCTGTCAATTTTAAAAAAAAGACTGAGCAAAGCGAACCTACTCTTGGAAATTCTCCTGTTTGCTTGTTTTAAAATCGATAAAGCGTAGCGTCATCAATATTCAACGTTAGATGTTGGACGTTCGATGTTCGACGTTCAATCTGTTCACTGTTTCGGCCAGTCTAATCATCAAGAAACCGTGCCATTTTGGGGTAGTTTCATAAGAGGTTACAAGTAGGGACTTCGTCCTCGTCCTTCGGCCCCTACAAAATTTTGATTTCGAGGACGAGGACGAGTGCGAAAAGAATCAGATTAAATAGCATGTATACGCTCTGCACCCTCAACCTTATACCATGTAGATCGTATGAAACTTCAGTTTGTTTTTCGATCAGACCGGCCGTTTTTTTGCCCAGCGGCTGGACTGAACCCTGAACCTTCTAACCTTCACATGCTATTGACGATATCATCCGGTATATCCGCATTCGTATACACTTTCTGCACATCATCGCAGTCTTCCAGCATTTCCATCAACCTGATCATCTGCTCGGCTTCTTTGCCGGCAAGATCGGCGGTGGTTTGGGGAAGCATGGTGACTTCAGCCACGATGTGGGCAATAGAAGCCTTGTCGATGGCTTCTTTAACGGCTTCAAAGTCGCCCGGCGCCGTGATGACTTCAAAATTGCTGTCATCTTCCCTGATGTCTTCCGCCCCGGCATCCAAAGCTGTTTCCATCAGGACTTCCTCATCGACGGACTTGCTCTCAACTGCAATGTAGCCCTTATTGTTAAAAATCCAGGCCACGCATCCGTTTTCACCCAGGTTGCCGCCATTTTTACCGAAAATGCTGCGGATATCGGCCACGGTCCGGTTTTTATTGTCGGTCAGGGATTCTATCAGCACGGCAGCGCCCCCGGGACCGTACCCTTCATAAATGCTTTCTTCATAGTTTACGCCTTCAAGCTCACCGGTCCCCCTCTCAGTCTGGGATTGGCCTCCAGATCTCCTCCACCCATTCGGGCTGCCACTGTAATCTCTTTGATAAGCTTGGTAAATATCTTGCCCCTTTTGGCATCGGTGGCGGCCTTTTTATGCTTAATGCTTGACCATTTGCTGTGTCCCGACATGTGTACCTCCTCACCCGGATAAACCGGAAAGAACAAACTACAAGCACCAAATTATTTGCCCTGTTAAATTGATACTGATAGGTTGAATTTGTTGGCTATTAAGCTTGCATTCGCTGCGTATAGCCTAAAGTCCAAAGTGGCCATTTAACAGGGCAGGTAAATTCCAAATTACAATCTCCAAATCTCAAATAGGATCAAACGCCAATTGTTTGGAATTTTGAATTTCGGTCATTGTGATTTGCCCTTCGACAGGCTCAGGGTGGTGAGTCCTTCGACCCTGCTCAGGACCGTGAGTCCATCGAAGTTGCTCAGGACCGTGAGCCTGTCGAACGGCCTGTCGAACGGCTTGTCGAACCATTTGGTATTTGTGTTTTTTTATTTGAGATTTCTAATTGCTGAAACCTGTTCCGCCTGCGGCGGACAACCTTGCGTTTCTTAGAACATATTGTCAGAAAAATGCCGATAAGGACCGAGTTAATTCCCCTTGAATCCCAATCCAATGACATATATCTCTTTACTTGCCTTACGGCTGCTTTGGGGCTTAAAAATTTTTAGTTCCTTGAATCCGGCCCTGACAGCATCTAGCAATAGGTTAAAATCCGACCCCTGGAAAATCTTGCAGACAAAAGATCCGCCCGGCAGCAAAATGCTTTGTGCAATGTTCAGTGCAGTTTCGCAAAGATTGTATGAGCGTGCTGCATCCACGGCCCTATGGCCGGTAGTAGCCGGTGCCATATCACTTAACACCACGTTAAAATCATTTCCAAGGGACTCGATATCCAGCGTGAAAACATCTGCGGTGATAATTTTTATGTGCGATGACACCTGAATCGACAAAGGCTTAAGATCAACACCGATAACCCGGCCTTTAGGGCCCGTTAGTTTAGCGGCATAAACCAGCCAGGACCCAGGGGCACAACCCAGGTCCAGCACCTTGTCACCCTTTTTGATCAACCGGTGTTTTTTTTGAATCTCCACCAACTTATAAACGGATCGAGCCGGAAATCGATCCTTTTTCGCCTGCTGTGAATAATGATCCCGCCACGGTTTATGCTCTGCAGTTGATCGTTTCATGATCTCGGGTTGCGCGTTGCGCGTTACAAGTTTCGGGTTACGATCTTAGGGTTGCGTGTTTTATCTCAGCTATTTTCAACCCTAATTGTTAAGGAATCGTTGAGTTTTAAATTTTTCAACACGTTGAACAAATCCGATGAATATATACTATCGACCCCTCTATCAAGTCAATATCAAGGGGACACAGTTCAGGGTTACATCAAGGTAATTCTAAACCAGTTGCATTAAAAGGTTATATAAGACAATAAAATCCCAAATTTTCATGATTTTCATTAAGCAGGCAACTTTTGTAAGATCAGTCTATTACTTGTTTAAATGACGGAGCCCTGATCCCAACTACGACTTTCTTAGCCTTCCGCAATCCGAATTCAATATCCTCTGTTTTCTGTCATCTGTGATCTGTCATCTGTCTTCTGTCATCCGTCATCTGCCCTCTGTCTTCCGTCATCCGTCATCTGCCCTCCGTCTTCCGTCATCTGTCATCTGATCATCCGTGTTTATCCGTGTCCTAATTTTTTTGATTTAAAACAGATTCTCGACCACCTCCGAGACCGTTTTCACCCCCTCGATTTCAATCCCGTCGATATCCGGAAGACGCTTCAAATTACTTTTCGGCAACAGGCACCGACTAAAACCCATTTTCCGGCATTCGGCAATTCGGGTTTCCGCTTGGCCGATGGCGCGCACCTCCCCGGTCAAACCGATCTCCCCCAGAACCACGGTGCTGTCCGAGATGGCCTTGTCTAAAAAACTGGAAGCCACTGCCGCGACAATGGCCATATCCACCGCCGGTTCTGTGACCTTGACCCCACCGGCGACGTTCATGAAGATATCGTAACTCATTAAGTGCATACCTAACATTTTTTCCATGACCGCCGCTAGCAACGCCACCCGGTTAGGATCGAGACCCAAAATCGTGCGACGCGGTGTTCCGAAATTTGTGGCGCTTGCTAAGGCCTGGAGTTCGACGAGAATCGGCCGTGTGCCTTCCATGCTGGCCGCTACAACCGAGCCCGCCGCTCCGGCAGGGCGTTCGGAAAGAAATACCGCCGACGGATTGGTAACTTCATCCAGCCCCTTATCTTTCATCTCAAAGACACCGATCTCATTGGTGGAACCAAATCGATTTTTTACCGCCCGCAAAATCCGAAATATGTGGTTGCGGTCACCTTCGAAGTACAGCACGGTGTCCACCATATGTTCCAGCAGCTTGGGTCCGGCAATAGCTCCGTCTTTGGTCACATGGCCGACCAAGAAGATGGGAATACCTGTTTTTTTTGCCATAAGCATCAATCGCACAGTGGATTCTCGTACCTGGCTCACAGTGCCCGGCGCAGAGGTCAAGTCGCCGTTAAACATGGTTTGAATCGAATCGACCACCAGTGCCTTGGGTTTGGTGGTGTCAATCATGGTCAGGATAGCTTCAATTTCGACCTCGGAAACCACTAACAAATCCGGCGCAACCGTATTCAGCCGTTTACTGCGCAGCCGGATCTGACGAATGGACTCTTCGCCGGAGACATAAAGGACCTTGTGCCCCTGGTCGGCGAGTCCGTTTAAAGCCTGCAGCATCAGTGTAGATTTACCGATTCCCGGATCTCCGCCGATCAGAACCAGGGTGCCGGGTACCAAGCCTCCGCCCAGTACACGGTCAAATTCCTTGATCCCCGTGTGCAGCCTTAGCTCCGTTTCCAGATCGATGGAATGAATAGGCACCGGTGCGGTTTGCGGCGAGGAAATGGCCCTGAAGCCCTGCCGGCCTGAACCGGCGACCGATCTTTCCTCCACAAATGAATCCCATGAGCCACAGTCCGGACATTTTCCCATCCACTTGGCAGTCTGAAATCCACAGCTTTGACAGCAAAATATGGTCTTTTGATTTTTTTTCACAATAGTAAATTAGTGGCAATCATGCTATGATAAGAGATAAAAGTAGCACGTGATTCCATTAGGATCAAGCGAGAAGCACACAGGGCGGATAATTGACTATTGATGGATTCGTAAAAAGTCAGAATTCCGATTTTTGTTGATTGTAATACATTGAAATTATAAGCCCTGAAATTATACTTTTGTGCTTTTTGCGCCTTGTTGCGGCCATATCAATATTCAATTCCGATTTATCCGGGTTAGGATGCTTATACGATGTTACATATGATACGAAACTTCGCTGGACTTTTTTCTTCACTAATTTGTATTACCATGTTTGGGTTGTGCTTAACTTCTCCCGTGCTGGCCTCAGCCGAAAAAGATGTCGCTCCTTTTGATTTTCTGCAAAAAAAATTGATAAAAGACGGTTTCAATCATGAAAAAATCAAGCGGCTCTATAGTCGACCCCAAGTTTTTTTCGAAGCTGAAGGTGTGGCCCTGTTATTCACATACAGTGAATCCAAATTAGATTACGATCAGTTCGCCGCTAACTGGTCGATTGACAGGGCCAAAAATTACATGGGAAAATATAAGGAAGATCTTGATAGGACTGAAACTGCCTATGGGGTCAACAGCCGTGTCATCACCGCCATCCTTCTAGTGGAATCTAGCCTGGGGGAATATTTGGGCAAGCGATCCACCCTGAACACCCTATCCACCCTGGCATCCTTGATGAACCCGGACACGCGCAGTGAATTCTATCTTAAAATCCCGAAGGACAAACGGATTTCAAGAAAAAAATTCGAAAAATCAGCCCAAAGAAAATCAAAATGGGCCTACAGGGAACTAAAGGCGTTTTTAGAATATACACAGCAGGAAGGATTCGATCCCGCCAAAATACCCGGGTCCTTTGCCGGCGCCATGGGACTGTCTCAATTCATGCCCAGCAGTATTCTTGCCTACGGCAGGGACGGCAACAACGACGGCTCCGTAAATCTGCTCAACCATGCCGACGCCATCGCCAGCATTGCCAACTATCTTAAAAGCCATGGCTGGCGCCCGGGCATCAGCCGTAAAAAAGCGGAAAAAGTCATTTACCACTACAATCACAGCAAGTATTACGTCAAAGCAATTCTAAAAATCGCCGACCTGCTGAAAAGCTAAGTCCGACGATCCGTAAATACGGTGACGTATTTACTCGCTCAGGACTTAGTGCTGAGGGAGCAAATATGTTGGACTTATCAATAATTATGTGTCACTGTAATTGCGAATCAAAGCGATACCAAAAATCTTCAATCTTCAATCGACAATATTCAATTCCGGCTTGTCCGGATTAGGCATTTGCATTACCAATGGGTTTTAAAACAATATTTATTTTTATTGGTCTATGTGTACCGTTTTTCTTAGGTACCATCTGGGCCGTGGTGGATGTGGCTCAAAGAGATTTCGGCACAATGGGGAAAAAAGCGCTGTGGTGGATTATCGCATCGGTACCCTTTATCGGGTTTATCATTTATTTAATATTCGGATTTAGAAAAGGCAAAAAAACAGGGCTGCAAATATAGGAATTTAGGTAAAGTCGGGAATCTGATTAGCCACGAACCGCCCCGCCCTCCCGACGGCAATTGTCCAATGCCGTCATCCTTTAATAAATGTTTGACATTTCCGGATAATTTTTATATTCAAACGGTTAAAAAATTTAATGGTCCCATCGTCTAGTGGTCTAGGACGCCGGCCTCTCACGCCGGTAACGCGGGTTCGAACCCCGCTGGGACTACCAAGATAAATATAAAGAGCCTCCAGTCTGTGGCTCTTTTTTTTTGTGCTTTAGGACGCCCCGCTTTTCAAGCAGGATAATACGGGTTCGAATCCCCCAAAAATTACCAGAAATATAAAGGCAACCAGGAATCAGGTTGCCTTTCTTCTTTTTCCTAAACTGGATATCAGGATCTAAGAATATGCATCGATTTCGATCAAAGGACATTGACATGCGATGAATTACGCTGTAATCTACTGACATACATTTCAAAAGGAGCATTATTATGGCGACTATTCAAAAGAGTATTCGTTTACCTGAGGAGGCGGTAAAAGATATTGAAGCGCTGGCCTCAGTCACCGGTAAAGACTTTTCCGGTGTGGCCAGAGACCTCCTCATTGAGGCGGTAAAAATGCGAAGATGCCCTGGAATAACCTTTGCCGATGGTCCAACCGGAAGGCGTGCCAGAATTGCCGGTTCAGGAATTGATATCTGGGAATTTGTCGCTATGTTTAAGGGCTTGGGTGAAAATTACGATAAACTGAAAAAAACCTATCACTGGTTAACCGAGCAACAGATTCGGTCTGCCTTCTCATATTATGCACTTTACCCGGATGAAATCGATGAAAAAACTGCCAGCAATAAGGATATTACTCAGGAGCAAATATTCAAACGGTTCCCGTTCTTAGCAAAACCGGCAGGTAAAAAGTGAAACTTTACCTGGATGAAGATATCAGCCCTAAAGTAGCAGTGGTATTAAGAAAAAAGGGGTTGGATGCTGTTAGTGCTCATGAAATCGGTATGCTTGAAGCATCCGATGAGCAACAGCTTTCATTTGCGGCCGCTGAAGAACGGGCAATGGTGACCAGAAACAGGGATGATTTTATCACCTTGACTGTACGGTTCTTTGAAGACCTGAAACCGCACCATGGACTTATCATTGTTCCTCACACCGTACCAGGGTATCAATTTAGCACATTAGCTATCTTATTAGTGAAATTTTCTAAAAATTATACCCATGGCATGGAACCGTACACCATCGAATTTCTGCCGTACAAAAAGTAATCTGATGCCAGGCTCCGAAAGCATCGATACGAGCTTTGCCTGGCATACGGCTATTATATCATGGCAAACTAGACTATAAAAATTATAATTTTAGGATGTCCCTAAACCCACAGAAAAACCTGGCGGTCTTTGTCGTTTAGAAATATATCTTCACCAGGGTTGCCGCGGTTCATCAGGTGATAATACGCACCAGGATATTCTATTCTCAGTCGTCGCGCCATGACGCTTTATACGCATAATATTTCCATATTGTCAATTTCAAAGGTCTGACCCCATTCTTTTAAAGCTTTGCATGGCAGTCCAGAAGAATATAAGGCAACCCGAAATTGGGTTGCCTTTTTCATTTGGGTAAACACAAAATCTGACTTTATATTTAGATAACCCGAAATTGGGTTGCCTTTTTCATTTGGGTAAACACAAAATCTGACTTTATATTTAGATCAATCCTCCTAATGGCTTGTGTAATGAATGCCCCGCAGGTTGCTTAGAGCATTATGGTGAAGCTTTTCTTTTTGGACAACTTGTAGATGGCAAAATCCTTTTTATCAAAAGTCACAATGTTTTGCATGCCGGTATCCACGGCAAGACAGACTATAGTAGCATCGGCAAAATCCATTGGTAAGTCGGCGTATTTCTTCATCAGGTTTTTAGTCTTCTTCAAGCTCTTAGTGCTAGCGGGCACAATTTCAACGACAGATTCCAAAACAAAATCCAATGCCGCAGACTGCGCTATAATAGAAAAATTCAGGAGATAAATAACTTCAGTCAGCACGGCCTCAGTTGAATACAGCCTGCCGGAAAAATTTTTAAGCCATTGAACACATTCGGCATGTCTCGATTCGCTGCGATCGATCAATGCCACCCACGGACCGGTATCTAAAATTGCTATCATCCTGCGTTTTTAATTTTCTTGATGAAATGATCACGATGATTTTGGCCGAGATCTGAAATACCACTCTCAACGATGCCGACAAATCGCTTGGCCTTGCTGTAAAGATCCGTCTCTTCTTCATTGCTATATTCATCCAGGAATTTTCGAATTGCCATCCGGGTTACGTCCGATTTTTTCAAACCGCTTAATTTTGCGATTTGTTCAATCTTATAAAAATATTCTTCAGGCATCCTGATGGTAAGTTGTTGCATCTTCTATTAGTCCTCCCTTTTTGTAGTCGAATAGACGACATCGTAATCTATTTTCCGCTTATTGTCAATTTATTCTTCCGTAATACTCCCCTGGCAAACAGAAAAAACGAGAAAGCGGATTTTGCGGGACTGGGTACAATCGGTTTTATATCGTTTCAGATAGCCTTTTTAACGAATACATCCCATCCAATCCCTTGACCGGTTTTGGTTTTTTTTCATGCTTTGAATGAAATAAATGCTTAAATCGCTGATAATTTTCAGCCACAAACTCCTTTGATCCAATGATGCCTGAATCTGTAAAATATCGGGTGCGGTATCTGAAACGATCGATGCGGCTGATTTCAAAATCTTTTTTACGCTCTTTCGCAACAACTTTATCATCGATTACCTTTGCTTGCATCTTATCAGGTCGGCTAATCGCTCCAGCTTCATAAACATACCGGCGATATCTTCTGATTCGCTCTTTCAGACTTTTAACATTAAATTCTTTGAGTCCAAAATCGGTAGACAGAAACTGATCTTTGTTTTGGGTCTGAAGATGATAGCCAAGCGAATTCCAGCGATAGTCTTCAGGACGATCAACCATACCCGCTCGTAGCGGGTTTAGGTCGATGTACGCCAGGCAGTTAACCAGGGTTTCTCCCTTATCGACTAGAAGAATTTGGGGTCAGAAGAATTTGGGTCGGGCCGCGGTAGAAGGTTAAAATTATAAGAATTACTTTTCATGAAGGGGTCTATTTTGGGGCTATAATGCTTTTTTTGACGGCAAAAAGAGCGTTATAGGACCTACCGCAGCCAACGTGACTTTAGATACGAAAGTTTTGTGAAGACGTATTCGCGAGTTGCCCGGAGGTTAGGAACTTAGGGAACGATCAAATTTCAATATCGACGTTTTTGACCCCAAACAGGGCGATATAGGCCTATGAAACGTTGATATTTAAGCCTCTTTTAATAAATATCAGGAAGATAGGACGGCCCGACCCCTCACCCTCATCCCCTCACCCTCATCGCATACAGGTTTAAAACTCCAAACCGACCTCAGCAAAAGGCCCCTGAAACTCAGTATCGATTTCAAGATCCTGATAGTCAATTTTTATATCATCGTATCGATACCCTCCGGCGACAAAAAAAGGTCCAAAAGGCTTTACTTTCAATCTACCAATCAGGCTTACATAATGACTGGAACTCCAACCGATTCCTCTACCTTCGAATTCAATCGCAAAATATTTAAAGGGCTTAATCTGAATCCCGGTATAGATCATTGGAAGTGGCAAAAAGTAGCTTTCCGATTCTTTTAGGCCGGTATCTTTCTGCTCGATCTCAGCTTTAACATCCATCATTCTGACATTAAGCCCTAGATCGATGTTAAGTACATCTGCGGTGGCATTGTTAATAAAAGGCAGACCCCAAAATAAACCAACATCGAAGTGATTTAATTTTAATTCTGAATCAAAATCCACATTAGCTTGAAATTCTTTGCCGCCAAAGTTAAAATTCACATTTTTGCTGCCTGTTTCATCCCATTTCATGGGTGTATACATAAGGTAAATATTGGGTAAGAAAAGGGGCGTATCGATTATGAGCCTTCCTAAGGCATTCCATTCATCATCATAGTTGAGATCGTCTTCAAGGTCGAGGTCATCCTCATTAATTGTTTTATCAAATGACATATTCCCACTTGGCTTCTGATACCAAGCACCGCCAGCAATTTCTAACCCCCAGGCAAAAGATATTGTCGGGATGGACAGAATAAAAATCAAACAGAAAAGTAAGACAATTTTTTTCATGATTTCCTCTCTAGATTGAGTAGCTGTAAACTTCAGACTATTATTACAAATAGGTTGCTTGAATGTATCGGCATTTTAATAAATTTACTTAAGAAAATTATGCAAGGAATCGGCTTTATGTAAAGTTGCGATACGTTGAGTTCAGAACCTCACCCTATTTAAACTAAACACAGCACAAATCTGAATATTTCAAGTCTAAAACCAACCGCTTTTCACCTCCTAATTCATTCCTTTTCCTTTTAAATGCAAAGCATCAAAAATCCATTATATCCACCACCGCTATATATATTGATTAAGAAAATAGAGGGACAGTCATGATTTTATGCAAATCTTAAAAGATAATGTATAAAATGCATATTTTCATGACCGTTTAGACTCGGTGTCTGATTTCGATATGATAAGGATGAAATGTAGGACCGACCGTGGGTAATCGACAATTTGAATTTCGAAATTCCACCGGGAACAACCTGTGCCCTGGTGGGGCGATCGGGATGCGGGAAGACAACCCTGGCCAAACTGGTCGAACGGTTTTACGAACCGGTTGAGGGGGGTAGTGAAACTCGATGGCAATCCGCTGCCAGATATATCCATCGCAAGCCTCTGTCAAAACATCGCTCTGGTGAATCAGGATGTTTCATTGTTTAATGCTTCGATCGCCTAAAATATCGCTTATGGTGCGATGCATGACTACAAATGGGAGCAGATCGTTGAGGCAGCGGAACATGCCCAGGTGCTTGAATTCGCCAGAGATCTGCCTAAAGGACTCGACACCAATATCGGCGAGTCGGGAGTGATGCTTTCTGGTGGCCAGAGACAACGTATTGCTATTGCCCGAGCTTTTCTCAAGGATGCCCCGACCCTGATTTTGGACGAAGCAACCTCAGCTCTCGACAATAAATCGCAAAGACTGATTCAACTTGCAATTCAAAATCTGATGGAAAATCGGACAAGTCTATTAATCGCCCATAGATTGAGCACAATCGAAAAAGCTGACCTCATTGTGGTACTTGATCGGGGTTAGATCGTGGAAACAGGCACCCACCAAAAACTGCTGGCATTGAGGGGGCTTTATAGCCAGATGCACGAGAAAGGGACTGATTTTGAATAGCTTCCTGTCGGACAACACTTACTTATTGGAAGTAGAAGAAAAATTTACGCCTGTTTGCAATGAGCCCTGACCGGCACCGAACTTGTGGTGTATGGCAGCGTCACTGCACAGGCAGTGACGCCACCGTAGATGAGGATGTCAGCATTCATCGTCGTCATCTTCGTCAACCTCGCAGCCTTCGTCCCAACAACAGCCATCGATACTCTGGGCGCTACAAGATTGACTGTTGTGCTTGTCACAACATCCTTCGCGGCAATCGTCACAACACTTGTTGCACCCGTGATCGTTCCAGATCGTGTAGGCCATGACATCAAGCGTTTTAACGGGGGTATCCGGATCGTCACTCTTGATGACCAGCTCACAGCATTTCGGACACTTTTCCTTCGCACTGTACCGAATCAAGACACTCAGACACGCGCCCGGATGCAGCGTCGCGGGGAAGGGGTTGTTGATCAACTTCCAGTATTTGCTCTTACGCTTGAATGCAACGCTGGTCACATGAAGCTTGCAGTCGCCTACGTTGCAGATCGAGATGGTGCGCTCCCCGAGGCAGCAGAAGTAAGGGGCACGGTCATGATTTTATGCAAATCTTAAAAGATAATGTGTAAAATGCATATTTTCATGACCGTACCCATAGATCCCTCAACGCCACCGCCCGATCCATTGCTTTCAGTAAATAGAGCTTTTGCGCTCACTTTTCTGCTATCTTATAACTAATCGAAATTCCCGCCCTGCTGGTAGTGTCGATTGTGGTCTTGAAATTGGGCAAGTCTTTCACATAGTCAATAAATTCTCTGATGCCTTCTGATCCAATATTTGTTGCGTTATGAGCCGTAAAGCAGCCGCCAACTTCAAGTTTCGGTGCAAGCGCTATGAAATAATTCTTGTACCAGTCTTTATCTGCGTCAGAAAAGACAAAATCAAAGGGGCCCTTTAGTTCCTCCACAAGCTCATGGGCATCAGCAAGGCGTGCATCGATATATTCAGAAAGTCCGGCCTCTCTGAAATTGGCAAGCGCCTTCTTATGACGCCCTTCATCAATTTCAATTGTTATGAGTTTGCCCCCTGTTTTGCTAAGCGCCCATGCTATCCAAATCGCTGAAAGTCCGGTGGAGGTCCCAATGTCTATTGCTTTCTTGTATTTGTTTTTAATGACGAGATCATACAGGATCTTACCGTCAGAGTAAGGGACGTTCCAATCATGCCAGGTACCTTTGCGGTTCTCCAAAAACATTCTAACTTTCTCATCAAGAGCCTTGTTATCTTGGAGTTCAGCACAAAACCCGCTGCGGATTGAAATACTCAAAAAAAGGATTAAGGCAATCAAGAGAAATGGTGTACAAAAGTTTTTCGTAAAACTAGTTATTTTCTGCATGTTATCAAATTCACCTCCTATGATATTCAGTCAGTATCACATTCTAAGGATCGATCCCCCATTTGTCCATGGCATACATCGTGTAACAGGAAAGTTGCATGTATGGGAGCGTATCAATGGTATTTGGATAATGATTTTGCTTCTTCTAAATGTGAATGATCCCTATATATTTTAAAGGTGAAGCAATTGCCTTTTCCCATCGATTTCAATACTGGTTTTTGAATATGTGAATTTGTTAATTATCTTACCATCTTTAAAATGAATTATATCGACGCCTCTTCGTTTTTCAGGCTTCCCTTCGTTCCCGCTTTCAAACGAAGGCCACTCAAGCAACCAGCGGTAAACAACCTTTTGCTCTTTTTCATCGATAAAGGTTTCTTCCTCCACAAACCGAAAATTCCCGTGGTTAGCAAACCATGGTCTCCATGCTTTCTGGAGAGCTTCCTTTCCCCTTACCTTTCCACCCGTCCAATTATCAAAAACTACATTTTCATGAAAGAGGGCCATAACTCCTTCGAGGTCATGATTGTGCCAGGCGAGATTCCATTGTTTTAAGGCCTTTTCGATTTCATTCCTTGAAAGTGACATGTGCTACTCCTTTCATTTCCTCCTTTTCATCAGTTGTAGGTCAGCAATTAAAATCCTTTTTTCTGGAAAATATTTATCCACCGGCGATTTTAGCTTTAAATCCCCGATTCTTTAATTCTGTGATCAAGGTGTCCCTATGATCACCCTGTATTATGATAACGCCATCTTTCACCGATCCACCAGTCCCACAACGGCGTTTTAATTGGGTGGCAAGATTTTTTAATTCATCTGTTTCTGAGGATTTTTTTGCTGGTGAATCCGTTTTGCTCTGCGATGGCTTCGATTAAATGGGATTTGGTGAGGATCATGACAGGTGCTCCAAAATCAAAAAAAGGGTTAACCATCAAGCGCCTGCTATTATTTTCCAGCTAAAACAAAATTTGTCAAGAAAATAACAGGTTATAGAATGTTTAAACACCATTTCAGTGCTCTGAATCAAATAGCACATTTAATGCCGGCAACAAAAAGAGGAGATCGGCGCATTATGCTCTAATCTTCCTTATATTTGGGGATTTCCATCTCATCAATCCTCATTGAGAAAAAATCCAACAGAAATGGTGATTTTTGGTATTGACTTGTGCTAAATTCCTATTTAATAGCTATATTTAGTTTCCATCCGGTCCCGCCCGGCGGGACCAAATTGGAAACTAATTTGTGCCATCCCTGCTATTATTTTATTTGCGGCCGGGCACTAATTAGGAACTTGGCGAGTTGCGCCGGAAGGAGACTTAAAGATGCGCTTTATTAATATTTCCGAACATGGTGATCCGGAAGTCATGGAAATCAAAGAGGGCGATGCACCTGATCCCGCAAAAGACGAAGTGTTGATCAGGGTGCATGCGGCCGGCGTGAACCGGCCGGATGTGATGCAGCGACAGGGGCTCTATGCACCCCCTCCCGGTGCTTCCCCGATTTTGGGCCTTGAGGTGTCCGGTGAAGTAGTGGCGACCGGCAATGATGTATCAGCCTGGTCGGTTGCGGACCGGGTGTGTGCCCTGACAAACGGAGGCGGTTATGCAGAATACGTGGCCGTGCCGGCTGGTCAGTGTCTGCCGGTGCCTGCGGGGCTGCCCGTGGAAGAGGCGGCGGCGCTTCCGGAGACGTTTTTTACCGTCTGGGCCAATGTGTTTGATCGCGCAGGGCTCAAGCCCGGTGAAAGTTTCCTGGTACACGGCGGCAGCAGCGGTATTGGAACAGCAGCCATCCAGATGGCAAAGTCCTTGGGTTCAAAGGTGTTTACGACAGCCGGCAGCGCAGAAAAATGCGCAGCCTGCCAACGCCTTGGCGCTGATGTCGCAATCAACTATACCGAGCAAGATTATGTCAAGGTGCTACAGGAGGTCACTGACGGGCAGGGGGTTGATGTGATTCTGGATATGGTAGGCGGTGATTATGTGGCCCGCAACCTGGAGCTGGCAGCTACGGACGGCCGCATTGCGAGTATTTCGTTTCTAAGAGGGTCCCAGGTTGAAATTGATATGATGCAGATACTGCGCAAAAGGTTGACCGTCACCGGATCCACGCTCCGTCCCCGGTCTGGCGAAGCCAAAGCCGGGATCGCGCAAAAATTACGCGCTCAAATCTGGCCGTTGATCGAAAACGGAGAGATCAAGCCCCTCATCGCGGCCCGCTTTCCCCTGGCAGATGTTGTCGAATCGCACAAACTGATGGAGAGCAGCAAACATATCGGCAAGATTATTCTGATGGTTGCCGATTAAATGGCATTACGAAAACCCGATAGTGCAACTCTCTCCTTGACACAATGTATCATTTCTCCTAATCTTCGGGAATTGTAACTTCGAAGTTTCATTTACGCTAAACTGGACAAACCTGTTCGAGTTTCGAGGTTATTTGCTTCAAGACTGGGGAATCACACCAATTTGTAGTCACATCAACCCATAACCATTAAAAGGAGGCCGTTATGAAAAACAGGAAATACTTCCAGGTACTTGCCGGTACAATGATGATACTGCTTTTTGTGTCCGTGTTTTGCCTTCAGGCTGCAGCCAAAGAAATCAAGATCGGTGTAATCTTTGACTACACCGGTCCCTACGCAGCCGGTGGTTCCGAACCGGGTGCCGTAGGCACAAAGATCGCCATTGATATGATCAATGAACGGGGAGGTGTTGAAGGCTATAAGATCGATGCGATTTATGCCGACGCCCAGAGCAAGGTGGAAGTGGCCATCAACGAAGCGGAGCGATTGCTCAATCAGGAAAATGTGGATCTGCTGATGGGTCTCTATTCCAGCGGGCAATGCGTGCCGCTGGCGGCCAAAGTGGACGCTCAGAAAAAATTCATGTGGGCCAATATCTGCGTGTCTTCGGCCGTGTTCAAAGGGCGTAACCTGAAATACGTCTTCAGATGCCAGGTTCACAGTGATACCTATGGTTTGGTTTCACCTGATTTTATCGCCCATTTCGCGAAATCGAGACTGGGCAAAGATGTCAAGGATGTCCGGGTAGCCATCATCCATGAGGACGGTCCCTACGGCAGCGGAATCGCATCCGGCAATGAAGTCGGCGCCAAGGCCCACGGCATGCAAATCGTCTTGAAAGAGGGATATGCCGCCACTGCTCCCGATCTTTCATCCCTGGTGACCAAACTAAAACGGGCCCGGCCGGATGTCATTTTACATACCGGATACAACCCGGATATTACGCTGTTGCTGCGCCAGGGTCGTGAGCTGGGCCTTAAATTCAAGGCGCTTATCGGACACGGTGCCGGTTACGGCCAGATTGATAAACTGATCGCCACTTTCGGGACTGACGTCAACTACACCTTCAACGTCGATCCGGTTGCCGCGCAGTTGCTGGATCCCAAAACCCTGGCGCCCGGTCTTGGCGACCTGACGGCAGAAATGGTCAAACGTTATAAAGCAGCCACGGGCGCTAAAGAGGTTCCACCGCATACCAGCATGGGTTTCAATCAGAGCTGGATCTTCCTCACCGATGTGCTGCCCAGGGCCATCAAAACGTACGGGGGCTATGACCCCGAATCCCTGCGCAAAGCCGCTCTGGATACAGACATTCCGGTCGGCGGGACCATCCAGGGGTATGGGGTCAAATTTTACCCGCCGGGTCATGAAATGGCCGGACAAAATATGCTGGCAACCCCTGTTGTTATGCAATATGTCGATGGGGACACCAAGATTGCCTGGCCGATTGCGCTCCAGACCATCGATCCGATTCTGCCGCTTCCCGCTTCTCAGCCCTATGCCG
>CALZJV010000354.1 GCA_945787595.1 uncultured Desulfobacterales bacterium
TACTGCAGCCAATATGATAAAATCGTCGAAAAAGCGGTGGGAGGACAGAACTGATGGGGCTTCGCCCTAATTGGAACGTTGGAATACTGGAATAATGGTTTATTAGGTCTGGGGAAACGAAGTAATTCTTTAAGGGTTCTACTTAGAGGAGGGATTGAAAGCAAAATTAATATTTGGTAAATAATTTTGTTTAAAAGCAACCTTCCAATATTCCACCATTCCATTATTCCATTTTTCCGGCAAGGTACAGGGCTAAAATAAATCTAAACTAAATTCATCATGTTGCAAAACTTAGGGGATGTATAAAAATGGAAAGATGCAGGATGGTATTTTCGGGCTCAGGTGGCCAGGGCGTGATCACGGCGAGCATTATTCTGGCCGAAGCAGCCGTGCTGTATGAAAACCTGAACTCCGTACAGTCTCAGTCTTACGGCGCTGAGGCACGGGGAGGCGCCACCCGCTCCGATGTCATTATCTCCGATTCGACGATTGACTATCCCAAGGTGATTCAGCCCAATGTGCTGGTCTGCCTCACCCAAGACGCTTATAACAAATTTTATCAGATTATACGCCCCGGAGGACTGTTGATCACCGACACTCGTTATGTAAGGACTCAGAAAAAAGTCGATGCCCAGCAAAGAGAACTTCCCATGTACGAAAGCGTTATGGAAAAAATTGGAAAGCCAATTGTTTTTAACATCTGCATGCTGGGTTCGGTGATCCGTATGACCGAGCTTATAACTCCCGAGTCCATTATGAAGGCCCTTGAGACTCGGATTCCGCCAGATTTTTTGGATATGAACCGGCTGGCTCTGGATCTGGGGCTGGCCCTCGGCGAGCAGTTTAAATCCTGACCCGGAGGATTGACTATTGAAAATTGAAGATTGAATATTCAATCGACAATATTCATTTGTTTTACCTCAACAGGTTAAAATACCAGGCGATCAGCGGCGTGCCAAAAAAAATATACGTAATGCTGCCGATGGATAAAAACGGGCCGAAAGGCACGGCCAGTTTCAGACCCTTGCGGGATTGCAGCATAACGGCCAATCCAGCCAGGGTCCCTACCAGCGATGCTACAAAAATCGTGAAAAGAACCCCTTTCCAGCCCACAATCGCACCTATCATCGCCAACAATTTGATGTCACCCCCCCCCATACCTTCTTTTTTCGTGATTAGACTGTAAGTCCAGGCAACCAGAAACAAACTTCCACCCCCAATAAGGATGCCCAATAGTGCTTCAATGTATGTGATGGTAGATATGGCGAAGCCGGCCGCAAAACAAATGGGTATGCCGGGAAGGGTGATGACATCCGGTATAATACGATGATCCAGGTCAATGAAAGTAACGGCCATTAGAGCGGCGAAGAACAGATAATATATCAATGCCTCGATGGTCAGACCAAATTTAAGATATGTCCCCAAGGCAAACAGGCCTCCCAAGAGTTCAACCATTGGATATCGCAAGGAAATTTTTGTTCGGCAATGACGACAACGCCCTTTAAGCCACAGATAGCTTAAGATCGGTATGTTGTCATAGGAGGCGATCAGTGTGCCGCAACTCGAACACATGGAGCGGGGATGAACAATTGATTTTGAGGCCGGCAGCCGATAGATACATACGTTCAAGAAGCTTCCGATGCATAGGCCGAATATAAAGACGAATACTTCGATTAAATAAGTTAACATGCACAATCCTTAATTTTAGCTCACACTTTCAATTAAAATTACAACCTTTTGAAATTCGAATAAAATATCCTATTATTTTGGCATGTTTAACAAAAAAAACAAAGGGATATTGTCAAAAAAAATATATGTATTATCTTACGTTACAGCTTTATGTCCGTGTTTCCAAAATTATTTTGAGAACAAACCCGAAGTCCGGCAATTCAGTCATCGGGTTTCGTTATTCAGGCCCTGAATTGTGAATTTTGTGCAGTTTATGGCAAAACATTTCGCCACCAAGACACCAAGACACAAAAATGAATTCCAACCAAAGAATTTCCTTTGTGTCTTTCTGCCTTTGTGGCAATTTTTTCCGGTTTATCCGGGTTAGGTATCTTTAAAATGTGGCAGGTGTTCGGATTCTTCCCACCGAGCGCCCGGGAGTGAAAATGGCCGAAACTGACAGAGATGATTTGATCAGCATTATTGAAGACGACGAAAAAGATGAACAAATACCCGGCATTCTGCCCTTGATGCCCGTGCGTGATGTGGTCATGTTTACCGACATGGTTTTACCCCTTTTTGTGGGTCGCGAGAAATCGATGCGGGCGGTACAGGAGGCTGTGGCCAAAGAGGGTTATCTGTTTCTGGCTACCCAGAAAGATCCGGCTATCGAGGATCCGGATACCGATGAGATATTCACAACCGGCACCATCAGCCGGGTTTTGCGGATGCTCAAACTTCCCGATGGCGGCATTAAAGTTCTCGTTCAAGGCTTTGCCAAAGCAAGGATTGAGAAGTATACTCGCAGACGATCCTTGTACCGCGTGAAGGTGGCAATGATCCAAGAACCACCGGTTGAAGACATCAGTTTAGAAACAGAAGCCTTGATGCGAAACGTCAGAGAACACTGCGAGAAGATTTCAGTCTTGCGCGGCGAGATGACCGGCGATGTCATCACCATTTTGCAGAGTGTGCAGGAGCCGGGCAAACTGGCGGATCTCGTGGCATCGAATTTAAGACTGAAAATTGAAGACGCCCAGGGAATGCTTGAGATTACGGACCCTCTGGAACGTCTGAGGAAGGTCAATGGCCTGCTTTCTCGAGAAGTGCAGCTGTCGACCGTGCAAGCGAAGATTCAATCCGAAGTTAAGGATGAAATTTCTAAAAGCCAGCGGGACTATTTTTTACGCGAGCAGGTCCGAGCTATCTACAAGGAATTGGGAGATCAGGATGAGGGTGCTCACGAGCTGGTAGAATTCCAAAAGAAAATAAAAAAGGCCAGGATGTCGAAGGAAGCTGGCAGGGAAGCGGCCAAACAGTTAAAAAGACTGGAACAGATGCACCCTGACTCGGCGGAATCCACAGTTATTCGTACTTATCTGGATTGGCTGGTAGATATGCCCTGGAGCAAGTCCTCGAAAGATATGATTGACATCATGCAGGCCAAAAAGGTTCTGGACAAAGATCATTACGGGCTTGAAACCGTTAAAAATCGCATTCTGGAGTATTTAAGTGTTCGAAAACTCAACCCAAAAATGAAAGGCCCGATTTTATGTTTTGTGGGACCGCCGGGTGTCGGTAAGACATCCCTAGGCCAATCTATAGCTCGGGCTATGAAACGAAAATTTATTCGCATTTCCCTGGGTGGCATTCGGGATGAAGCCGAAATCCGGGGACACCGCCGCACCTATATTGGTGCCTTGCCGGGTCGTATCTTGCAGGGTCTGAAGCAATGCAGAACCAACAACCCGGTATTCATGATGGATGAAATTGACAAATTGGGGTCGGATTTTCGCGGTGACCCGTCCTCCGCACTGCTGGAAGCCCTCGATCCTGAACAGAACTTCGATTTCAGCGATCACTTTCTCAACCTGCCGTTTGATTTGTCCAAGGTTATGTTTATCCTCACCGCCAACGCAACTGATACGATACCGTCGGCGTTGCTGGATCGTATGGAAGTGATCAATCTTTCCGGGTACACCGAGGAAGAAAAGGCAGCAATCGCAGCGAAACATCTTCTTCCCCGGCAGATCAAGGAAAACGGCTTGAAACCAAAAATTTTGTCGATCAGCACAGGTGCGATGCGACAAATCATTCGTGAATATACATGTGAGGCTGGGCTTAGAAATCTTGAGCGTGAGATTGGCACCATTTGCCGTAAAATTGCTCGCCAAATCGCCGAGGGCAAGAAAAAGAGATTTCAGATTACGAAAGGCAATTTGCATATATTTTTGGGGATTGCCAAATATATTCCGGAGATGGATCAAGAAGGAAGTCAGGTAGGCTTGGCAACGGGTTTGGCTTGGACCCAGGTGGGAGGTGAGGTACTATATGTCGAGGCGACCTTGATCGGCGGAAAAGGCGAGTTGATTGTCACCGGGCAACTCGGAGATGTCATGCAGGAGTCCGCCCGGGCAGCCGTAACTTACGCCAGGGCCAACATCGATTCTTTGGGCGTGAAAAAGAAGGACTTTGACAATTTGGACATTCATATTCATGTGCCCGCCGGAGCAATTCCCAAGGACGGCCCCTCGGCTGGTATTGCCATGGCCACAGCACTGATTTCAGCTCTGACGGAGCGGCCGACACGCAATGATGTCGCCATGACGGGTGAAATTACTCTCAGGGGAAGAGTCCTACCTATTGGTGGCTTGAAAGAAAAGGCACTGGGTGCCCTGCGAGCTGGAATTCGCAAGGTCATTATTCCTGAAAAAAACAAAAAGGATCTGACAGAGATTCCGCAAAATGTTAAGCGCAGACTCACGTTTATACCAGTACGACGCATGGAAGATGTTCTGTCGGATTCCTTGGTTGACAGGATTACAGAGGTCGGAAGACAGAAGGCAGAAGCCGGAGGACGGAAGACAGAGGTCGGAAGACAGAAAGCAGGAGTCAGAAGTGAGCAGACAGATGGCGAAAGAAGGATGTTAGAAACCGGTATCTAGTAAGCAGAGATCCACAACCGAAAACGATCCACTATCATCATCAATCCAGACGATCCGAATCATGTTGCCATGAAAATCCTTGCGCTGGATACGGCTACGCAGAGTTGCAGTGTCGCAATAATTAACGATGGATCGCTGCTGGCCGAGTTGACCAAGGTCGACAACAAGACCCATTCGCGACATTTAATGGACATCATCAAGATCGTCTGCAATCTAGCCGACCTTAAAGCTGGGGATGTGGATAAATTTGCCGTAACCATAGGACCGGGCTCTTTTACCGGGTTACGCATCGGGATCAGCACCATTAAGGGATTGGCCTTTTCCTTAGGCAAGCCGGTGGTAGGGGTTTCAAGCCTCGATGCCCTCGCCTGGCAGTGTGCCCAAAGTGCCTATCTGATTTGCCCATTAATGGATGCTCGCAAAAAAGAGGTCTATGCCTGTCGTTATCGCTTCAAAGATAATGAATTAATAAAAGATGGTACTGAAAAAGTCGCTTCACCTAGCGAGGCCCTGCGCGGCATCCGGGAGCCGAGTATATTTATAGGTAACGCAGTACACATTTACCGGGATAAAATATCTGCCGAGTTAGGTGAATTGGCGCATTTTGCTGCTTGGGGTCAACATACTATCCGGGCTTCTTCTATCGCCTGGTTAAGTATGAGCGGTTTTTACAGACAACAACCCGACGATGTCGCATTGCTGGTTCCACAGTATATTCGCAAACCGGATGCCGAGGTCAAAGCCATAGCAAATGGATAATTGGCTGAAATTTTAAGGTTATCCTTGACAAGGCGATCAGCGATTGTTAAATAAAAAGTTTTTATTCAAACTAAATGCTTTGATAGCTTTTATTCGTGAACACCTACTATTTCTAAACCACATTTAAATGGATAAATTCACCAAATCGGATCTTCCCAACCGGACGGCCTTTCCGATCGCAAGCGCCGCATATGCGCTGATTATCGCAGCGGCCTTTGTGACTGCCGTGCTGGCGTTATTGGGGCTTACGACCCTCACTTTGATTGCTCTGGTTATAACGTTTTGTATTTGCGGTTTTTTTAGAGATCCGGACCGGATTATTCCCGCTGAAAAAGGCATTGTGGTATCTCCTGCGGACGGGAAAGTCATTTTGGCCGACACCATTGACAACGGCCCCTTTGTTAGCGGGCAGGCCATGAAAATCAGCATTTTTATGTCGGTATTTAATGTTCATGTCAACCGGATACCCTACGATGGTCGGGTAAAAGAAATAGACTATTATCCCGGAAAATTTTTTTCGGCGAATCTAGACAAAGCTTCCTTGCAAAACGAACACAATGCCGTCTTTGTCGAGATGGATAACTCAAAGCCATTGTGTGTGGTTCAGGTTGCAGGTCTGATCGCAAGACGGATTATCTGCAACATACAACCGGGCGACCACGTGCTTCGCGGGCAACGTTTCGGACTTATTTGCTTTGGTTCCCGGCTCGATGTCTATCTGCCGCCGGATATCAAGCTGAGAGTGGCTGTGGGTGACAAGGTAAAAGCGGGTACATCCATATTGGGGCAATTTGTATAAAAAAATTTGAAATTCAAAAAAGGTTGACTCTCACGGTCAACCTGTTGCTTCGATTATTGTATTTTGCAAGGGGGATTTGACAACATGTCTGAGAAAAAACGAAACGTTGCCGTGGCTGGCGCAACCGGTGCGGTTGGCAATCAGATGATCAGGTGTTTGGAGGAAGCCGACTTTCCGGTCAGCTCCCTCAAGCTATTGGCATCTGCCCGTTCTGTGGGAAGAATGCTGCGATTTAAAGGTGAGATGATTGCAGTCGAAGAACTCG
>CALZJV010000355.1 GCA_945787595.1 uncultured Desulfobacterales bacterium
CTTAGATAGGATCCAATCAGAAATGGCTATTTCTCCCAATTCCTGAGCCAGCCGAACCGCCTGCAATGGAAAACAAAAAGATTGATAACTACCGGAAGACCGAGCGATCAACCCGGGTTATGGTATGGGATCTTCCCACCCGTTTGTTTCACTGGCTGCTTCTCATCTGCGTGATTTTGTCATTTATTACCGGTAATATTGGGGGAAACCTCATGGAGTACCATATGCTGAGCGGATATGCGATTTTGGTGCTGCTGATTTTTCGTTTGGCGTGGGGTTTTGTCGGCAGTCACACGGCCCGGTTCTCCAGTTTTGTCAAAGGTCCGGCAACCGTTCTTTCATACGCGCTGGTGTTGCTGCAAAAAAAGACAGAGGCGCCCTATCTGGGCCATAACCCGCTGGGCGGATGGTCGATTGTTGCCATGCTGCTGGTGTTGTTCACACAGGTCGCCACCGGATTGTTTGCCAACGACGATATTCTAACGGAAGGTCCCCTCTACGCCTGGGTAAGCAAAGAAACCAGCGATATTCTTACCTGGATTCACCTGATAAATCGATACGTTCTTGTCGCGCTCATCGCCATTCACATTTTCGCCGTATTCTTTTATTTCTTTTTCAAACACGAAAACCTGATTGGACCAATGATTACCGGTATAAAACGCTGGCACGCAGCCGCAGAGAACCCTACCGGCAGCAGTTTATTGGCAGCCGCAATTTTTGGACTGGCAATCCTGGCTGTTTACATGCTGGTCCATGGAGGCTAAGCGTAAATGCGAGCCCCGCCGTCGGCCTGAAAAACGGCCAGTTTAATCTCCAAGTTAACTTGCCATTTTGGCGTAGTTTCATATAAGCGCCGCCGCTGGTCGCAAGCGTCCAGTCTGATCGGAAAAGAAACTGATGAACGTCCAACATCGAACGTCCAACATCGAATGTCGAATAAATGTATTCTGTCTGTTTTAAAAAAGATTTCGCGAAGCGATTCCATCATTCGTCATTCGTCAATCTTCATTCGTCATTCCATGAAGTTTCATACGAGCTTCGCGACCATCCCAGCCGACCCGATCATCACTTGGATTTAAACTCGCTGTGGCAGCCTTTGCATGTCTGGGCAGTAGTTCCAAATTGTGCTTTAACAGCGTTAAAATCCCCGGTTTTGGCATCGGCGGCCAGCTTGGCCGTCTCGGTTTCGAGTTTCCGAGCCGCTTGCATGAAATCATCCTGGTTTTTTAAGGCCTTTGGTTTCAATTTCGTTTTACCGCGATCGCTTTCGGGGTACAAAAAAGCGTCCCAGGGCAGTTTGGACAGCATTCCAAGAACGGTTGCGTCTTCTGTAAATGAGGTTTGATTGTACGGCTGTTTCCCTTTTACCACTTGCCCCATGCTGCCGAAATGTTGGCCAACCAGAACCATGACTGCCTGCCGGTAGCGAATAGCATCCTGAGTTTTATTGAATTTTGCGTTTACGGCAGTGGCGGCCACAGCGATGACGATCATGATTGCAATAACTTTTCCCAGATGTTTCATCGATGCCTCCTTTTGATTTAAATGACCGATAGTGGCTATGCTCTTTTCGAGACTGCGTCCAAAAATACTGGCCCCAGCAGGGCAGCCAGCACACGGGTTATTTATATAGGTTTCAGGTGTCGGGTGTCAGCATCTAACACTTCCTTTCCCTGACACCCGACACCTGAAACCTGACACTTTACGTTCCTGACAACATGCTGCCAGATAAAACCCAACAAGGGCCTATTTTTTAAAGCGGCGCCGAATTGCCTTTTTTTGCTGGGGAGAGAGATTCTCCCAGTTGTCCAGATCTTTTTGCAGTTGTCTTCGCTCATTCGGGGGCAGGTGCTGCCATTGACGGAACAGCTGTTTATAAAGTTTGCGTTGTTGAGAAGGCATTCTATTCAACTGATTCATCCGGCGGCGGATAGTTTGTTGCTCTTCCGGCGGCAGGGATTGCCATTCTTTGTATTTTTTTCGCAATTTCTCCTGTTCTTGAGGGGATAGGTCCTGCCACTGCTGGAAATTTTGATTTCGGGAATTACGTTTGCAGAGATACTCGCTCTGTGCGTCTTTGTAATGATCTGAAAACAAGACAGCGGATGGCTGATGATGAAGGTCCGCAATGGAACCCCAGAGCGGACTGCAACTAAACAAGACAATTAATCCGGCTGCCACGGTCAAGTATCTCAATCGAAAAAAATGGATTTTAAACAACATATTTTCGATACGCATCCTGTCTCATTCCTCTTTTTTCGTTGTCCAATTCTCCTTGTGGGTTTATTTCACCGTCGGGATCGACCACTTGGGATAACTTCTGAATCGCATTCATTTCTTTTAAAAACTCTAAATTTTTTACGATCTCCAGATCCGTATCACTTAGCATTATTTCTTCTTTTTGCTTAATGGCAGCCGGCTGAAAGTCATTCGTGTCATTGATTTTTACATATCCGATGATACCCGCGGTCATGATCAAAATACAAGCCGTGGCAATAGCCGGTATCATGTGCGCGGGTCTGAAATCTAAATAACGACGCCACCATTCGTCTTTTTTTCTGTCCTTTAAACTCCATTTAATATTGGTGACCAGTGAGTTGACCTGCTTGGGAGATAACTCCGGTGACGATACGGTTTCTCTAATATTTCCCAGCAAGGACAACAGCTGCTGATATTCGGATCGGCAAATTTTGCACCTTTCAAGGTGGTTTTCGATCTCTTTGCCGGAGTCTGAATCCAGTTCGCCGTATACGTACATTACCAGATTTTTCTTCTGACTATGACATGCTTCCATGCCGCTACCTCCTTTAGCCATCCGTCCATCCCTTCATTTTTTTTTGGATAACCTGGGTGGCTCGAAAAAGATGAGTCTTCACGGTTCCTTCCGCCAAGTTCATCATCTGGGCTATTTCCGGTATACTCATTTCATGAAAAATCTTCAACTGAAATATGCTGCGCTGCCTTTCAGATAAGTTGTTCATGGCTTTTTTTACATCATTTTCAAGCTGTCGTTTTCTTACCGTTGACAGCGGGTTTGAATTCTTGTCTGGATCCGGGTATTCTTCCAAAGAAGAGGTGGAGCTCTCTTCTTTTTGCCTTTCTAAACGCCAGGGGAAAAAAATCTCCTGCCAGCGCCGCCGGCGTCTGCGGGCATCCAGACACGTATTGATCACAATGCGGTAAAGCCAGGTGTAAAATGAAGCGTTGCCCTTAAATTGCTTAATTTTTCGAAATGCTTTTAAGAACGCATCCTGTGTCCGATCTTGGGCCTCTTGTTCATCTCCGGCAAGCATTTGATAGGCAATTTGATATACTTTTTTTTGGTAGCGGAGGACCAGCTGCTCAATCGCCCACGGATCATCATTTTGGGCACGGTGGACGAGTTCTTTATCCTCGTATACCGGGTCTGATATACTTGGATCGCTTGATAATTCGTCAAACTCGTATGAATCCTTCCTCGCCAGGTTTAAATGCTCATCAGACACGCTTTTTACCTTTAACGCCTCAATGTTTGCCGGACGCCAATCATCGGTATCTATCTTCTCTTTCCGATCATTTTTTATAGCCTGAACCGGGTTGGCTGTAAGAAGGTATATAGATCGATTAACTTAGGTTCTGCGGTTCAGAGTTCAACGTTCCGGGTTGAAAAAACTCAGCAGATTGTAATCCATCGGTTGTAACCTTTGAACATTGAACCCCGAACCTGGAACCTCTCCTTGTAGGAATAATATACCTTCTTACAGATTTATTCAACTTACCACCTGCTTTTTGTCTTGATGGTGACGGACCATCCCGGTTCGAAGACCGGCGCCCTGAATGAAAATACATTGTAGGATCGTTTATGCTTATGGTAATGTTTGTTAATCACCTTATGGCGGTAATGATCACGTCTATGAACCGACCTTTGATATTTATGACGATGCTTAAAAGCGTGTCTTTGGGCTCTGTGGTATTTTTGATGGTGCTTAAAAGCGTGTCTTTCGGCTTTGTGGACCGCCCGATGACGATCATAATGTTTTTGGTAATGACGCCGCGGGTGCTTATACGATCTGCGGCTATAGTGAGACCCAGCCGGGTTTCTGTCGCTCCTGGGATGTTCAGTGCGGAAATGCTTGTTCCTGACCTGTTTATGATGCCTGATTTTTCCGCCATCCGCCCAGGATGCACCTGCAAATAAAAAAATTATCGCGGCCGTCATCACACTAATTTTCAGTAATTTTGCTTTCATTGGTTCGTCTCCTTCTTGTTTAGGATTTGTTCATTTAGACGAATGACCGGCTGAAAGGGTTTACAATTTTTTTTGAAGACTGCCCTTAGACAAGTCGCCATCTAATTAGCTAAAATAAATATGAATATTCCTTTGGAAATTTAGCAGGTGATCGGCAAAATTATGGATCCGGAGAAAATTCTTTCTTCAAGCGACCTGCTTGTAAAAATAGAAACCGTTTGCAAACGGCGCTTTTCTGCTGAAAACGATCAGCACGAATGCTACCTTTATGTAATCGACAGCCTTAAGGCAGATAATTTTAAACGCCTGCGGGCCTTCAAAGGCAAAAGCAAATTAAATACCTACCTTTATGCTCTGATAAACTCCCTTGTTATCGACTTTAGGCGTAAACAATATGGCCGCAGGCGTATTCCTGCCGGGGTAGCAAAGCTCGGCAAATGGGCTGAAGCAGTCTACCGATTTGTGTGCTGGCAAAAATTCACCTTTGACGATGCCTATGATTTTCTCAGGATCGACGGTTTGTACACCGGATCCTATATTCAATTCACCAAAGAAATTGAGCCGATCAGAAAGGCACCCTGCCGGGAAAATCCAGCTTTTCAGTCCATCGATGAAACTCGTGAAAGCGCTTTAATGAATATCAACGATGAAGGCGCCAATCCGCTGGAATTTTTGATCCAAAAGCTTGACCGCGAAAGACGGATCAAAGCTTTGAAGGTTATCCGTGAGACAACGGCAGGGTTGTCGGAAAACGATCAACTTTTGGTCAGGCTCGTCTATGGCTCCGACCAGTCGGTGCCCGCGGCGGCAAAGGTCATCGGCCTTGCGGCATCGACTGCCGGAAAACGCCTGAAAAGTCTTTTGACAAAATTCCGGGAAAATTTATTGGTGGTGGGTATCCGCGAACCGTAAACCCTAATAATGCATCAGGGAAAAATGTCCGTCTAAATATATAGAGGTCAATAATGGGTAAATGGATGAATAAAACGATAAACCCGTCGGTTGTGCCGGAATCCGTAGACCATATTCATATCGCGGACCTGGCGCGCCTTGCAGAAGGAGCAGTCGATGGGGCCGAAAGACAGCGCTTGATCGGTCATCTCAACCGGTGCCAAAGATGCTATCAAATCCTCCAAGAAACCCTTAAGGACGTGTCTGCCGAAACGACCCTGCAACCCGGATCGGTTCCCTGGTGGAGAACCCGAATGTTCTATGCTCTGGCGGTCTCCATCGTGCTGGTCTTACTTATCGGCGGCCCCCTTGCGATTAAGCATTGGACCCAACACCCTCCGGTCATTTTGGCCTCACTGGATTTGGATCAGGCCTTAAAGGATATCCTGCTGGAAGATGATACCCTCAAGTGGGAAAAGAAAGAGCGTGTAAACCGGCTGTTGACTGCTTTGCAGCAAAGAGGGCTTGCGGTGAAAGATCTGAATCTTGTTTTGCTTTCAAAACCCTACTATCAGAAAAAAAGCCTGTTCGGCCCTAAAGAGGTCCTGCATATTCGTATTGATAATAAGGTGGCTTATCTGGAGGTAACGGAGAAGGACTAATTGTTTTTGGATGTATTTGATTAATTTTAGAGCATATCACAACTTCTAAAGAATTCCGGATAGTCTCAATATCTGTAGTGCGATGAATTAGTGCATAATGAATTGATGACCGGACAATATCAGGCCTCATATCAACTATGGTCTACCTATAAACTCATATGTTTGACATATGAATTTTCCGACCTTATTGACAAATCACAATTATTCCTTACTAATATTAAACACCACAATGTGGCTTTTTCCTATCATCCATAATTAGCAAAAAATGAATTATAAACTTTTGATATTTCATCACTATTTTTATGATGAAATAGCATCAGGAGAACCAAATGATTGTCCATCAGAGGGAAATCGGTTACGGTGAGAATTACCCGGTGTTTTTCGAGGCGCTCGTCAAGGTCAAGGCATATCTGGAAAAAAAATATCCTGAAGTCTCGGTGGAGCTCATGTACAATCTGGCAGGAAAGAGAGGCCGGGCAACGATTCAGACGCGCTATCCTTCGCTGGCCGACTACGAGCGAATCGATGCCGAAGCGGACAACGACGAGGAGTATTCCAAGCTGCTCGAGTCTACCATAGGCGCTGGCGCGGACCCGCCCGTAGATCAGTTCTATCGCGTAATTCAAAGCCCGTAGCCACATTTGCCGCTTAGATACTACCGCGAAAAATCCCATATACTGCGGTTGGCCGCCGGTATGGAGACGGTAGCGGGTAGACGCTGCGCATGTATATTTAGACACAGAAATCCACACGGTTGGTTAGCTGCCTCGTATACAGCGTACATCTCCAACAGAGTTGGAATTATCAGGGTCCGCTAAAATTTGTGATATCACCTTTCCCGATTCTTAGACGCCGGCTGACGCTAACTGCTATCTATCCAAAGCAGAGGGCACCTTGGTTTTATTGTGATATCCATTTGATTCACAACATTTTCAAATAGTTACGATACTGGCAAGAAACCCCTCAACTTGTGGATGTCCAGTTCCTGGCAGGACTTTGGATTCTCTGTTGGGAGATCTGGTAGCTGCCCAACAAATCGTTGCACTTGCTGCCTAATTTTGGTTTCTATTCATACTTGAAAAGGAGGTATGTCGAATGATTATTCGATTGGTCACGTACCATGCACTAGACGGCAAAGATGTCGAGCGTTGGATGCAAACTAGTGCATTAGAGCTACGTTGTGTCAAGGGTATGAGACATTTGGAATTTATCCGTTCCAAAACTAATTCATCTCAATATGGGGCTATAATGCACTTCAGGACTATTGAAGATCTGGACAATTATAAAAGCAAGGAGTCCGGAACCTACCAGACACT
>CALZJV010000356.1 GCA_945787595.1 uncultured Desulfobacterales bacterium
TAACATTCCCCGGCGGACAATATAAAATTGCGTGGTCGGCTGCCTGGAGCATGGTGATGTCATTATAGGAGTCGCCGATGGCGATCACTCTGTAATTCAGAGTTTTCAGTGCAAGAGCGACCTTTTTTTTGCCATCGGGCTGACGAAGGTTGTATCCGCCAATGGAACCGTCCGCCGCAACGCTCAGGGTATTGCAAAAAAGTGTCGGTCGGCCAAGTTTTTCCATTAAAGGTCCGGCAAATTCAACATAGGTGTCGGAAACAATAATGACCTGCATCATTGATCTGAGCCAGTCTAAAAACTCGAGGGCACCCTCCAGCGGTTCCATTTTGGCGATGACCGCCTGGATATCATCTAGCTTAAGACTGTTCTCATTTAAAATAGCCAGGCGTCTTTTCATCAGAACATCATAGTCGGATATGTCCCTGGTTGTCAGTCTGAGTTCCTCAATACCAGTAATTTCAGCGAAATTGATCCAAATTTCAGGAGTAAAAATGCCTTCTAAGTCCGCGCAAACAATATCCATAACGATTCGATAATTCCTTTCTTAACACCCAGCCCGGATAAACCGGAAAAATTGCCACAAAAGCACAAAGACACAAACCAGGACTTCGGGTCTTTAATGCCTTCTTTGTCCTTAACCCTCTTATGAAACTGGTACCATTCATTTAGACAGGATTTACAGGATTATCAGGATATTTTTTCTTAGTATTTCTATATCCTGTCCATCCTGTCGATCCTGTCAGAAAAATAGACTTGCATGTCCGGCGGCGGGGCTGAACGTTGAACCCTGAACCTGTGAACGGTTAATCCAGCTCTTCATTCTCAATTCGGATGAGAACCGCTTCACTGCTGACGACATCTAGCGCGTTAATTTCGTTTAAGGCACACTTTACGTCGGCCTCCCTTGCCCGATGAGAGAGCATGACCAAGGGAACGGCCCCATTCATTTTACGGCCTTTTTGGTGGACGGACTGGAGGCTGATCCCATATTTACCGATAATCCCAGATATGGTTGAAAGAACTCCGGGACGGTCAAGGGCAGAAAACCTGAGATAATAATGAGTTATAAGATCATCGATGGGTAGAATCGGTATCTTACGGATGTTTTCCCGCTGGTAGGAAAGCGCAGGGACTCTGCGGACGGTGCCGGATAATATATTTCGTGCAATATCGACAATATCACTGAGGACAGCGCTGGCGGTGGGCATCATGCCGGCTCCGTGTCCATAAAGCATTATGTCTCCCACAGCATCTGCTGAAACCGTAATCGCATTAACAGTACCTTTGATAGAAGCCAGAATGTTGTCAAACGGTATCATTGTGGGATGAACCCGGGCCTCAACCCTGTCATTTTCCATTTTGCTGATTGCCAGCAGCTTGATCCGGTAACCGAACTGTTCGGCAAATTCGATATCCAGTGGTGTGATTCTGGAAATTCCCTCTACGAAAACATCTTTTAAATTAATTTCCATGCCGTAGGCCAGGGCCGTTAATATCGCAATTTTATGGGCGGTGTCGAAGCCTCCGACATCCAGGGTCGGATCGGCTTCGGCATATCCATGTTTTTGGGCTTCAGCCAGTGCTTCCTGAAAGGTAATTCCTTCTTCCGCGATTTTGGATAAGATGTAGTTGCAAGTGCCGTTCAGAATGCCGGTCATTGCGTTGATATGATTGGCCACCAAAGATTCCCGCATGGATTTTATGGTCGGCATGCACCCGCCAACACTGGCCTCAAAAGCCAGGTCGACACCCTTTTTCTCGGCTGCCGCGAACAATTCATTGCCGTGGCCTGCCAGAAGGGCTTTATTGGCGGTGACAATATGCTTTCCATTCTCAATGGTTTTTAGTATAAGGTTTTTGGCAATACCCTCTCCGCCGATCATTTCAATCACAATATCAATGTCTGGATCATTGACGACTTTCTGGGCATCTTTTATAAGAACACCATTCGGAATGCGGATACCCCTATCAGTCTCTGTGTCAATGTCGGCAATCCATTTCAAATTCAACTGGGCTCCCACCCGGGCGGTGAGAATTTCTTTGTTTTCAATGAGCAATTTTGCTACACCGGTGCCGACCGTGCCGCAACCGAGCAGGCCGATTTTGATTTCTCTCATGCTTTTTTCTAACTCCTTCAAAAAGAATTTATCCATAATACAACCCCAATGAGGGGAAGTCAAAAAATTGTTTTGACTTTTAAGCCGAATAAGTTTAATTTTCAAGGACTTTTATTTGGCCAACAATCATTGACGGGAGATGAGCATGACCGACTCTTTAACCTATGCGGACGCCGGCGTTGATATTGATAAGGCCGACAAGCTGGTCGGCACAATCAGTGAAATTGCTAAACAAACTCCCCGGATGGGAGTCATTGGTGAGATCGGCGGTTTTGGCGGGCTTTTTTCACCAAACCTCGCCAATCTTGACAGACCTGTGCTTGTCAGTTCCACGGATGGCGTTGGCACAAAACTTAAAATTGCTTTTATGCTCGATAAACACGATACCGTCGGTATTGATTTGGTGGCTATGAGTGTCAACGACATCATCGTTCAGGGCGCGAAACCGCTTTTTTTTCTGGACTATCTCTCCATGGGACAGCTGGACCGTCAGCAGGCGATCAGCATTATCAGCGGAGTAGGTGAGGGCTGCCGACAGGCAAAATGCGCTTTGCTCGGTGGTGAAACCGCAGAAATGCCCGGGTTTTATCAGGACAATGAGTATGATTTGGCCGGCTTTGCGGTCGGTATCGTTGATAACAGTAAAATTATTGATGGTACCGACATTCGAGTCGGCCATCGGCTCATTGGCATTGCTTCGAGCGGATTACACAGCAACGGATATTCCCTGGTACGCAAAATCTGTTTTGAAACACTTAAGCTAAAGGTCGATGATTATGTGCCGGAACTCGGCAAAACCCTTGGTGAAGAGCTGCTCATTCCCACCAGGATCTATGTTGAACCCATTTTAAGTATTTTAAAAGATTTACCGATTCACGGACTTGCACACATCACCGGCGGCGGAATTTCAGAGAACATTCTTCGCATTGTGCCCAAAGCCTGCAATATAAGGATCCAAACCGAGATCTGGGATGTACCGCCTATCTTTTCATTTTTGCAACAGGCAGGAAATATAACAAAAAAGGAAATGAGACGCACCTTTAACAACGGTATCGGTATGATTGCCATCGTTCCCGCAGATTCAGCCCCGGATGTTTTACAACGATTGGAAGCTATGAACGAAAAGGCTTATTTAATCGGAGAAGTTCTGGCATGCAGGGATTCCAGCAGCCAAATCATATGGGAGTAATTGTGCAAAAGCATCAAAATATAAGCACCACTGAAAATTCAGCAGTACGGAAGATCTTCCTGCGGCTTTCTGAGTTTATGGATTGGATTGCCAAAGGAAGCGACGGGAATATGCCTTGTGCCGGCTGAGGCGCTAGTGAAGCAGGCACCAGGAGGGTACCAAGAAAAGATGATTGAATATTTTCGAATGAATATTTAATATTTGTGGATGTCGCTCTCCGAGGCGTAGGCGCTACAACCCCTACGAGCCGGAGGCTTCGCTCCTTCATCTTTATGGTCTTTTAAATCTTCAATCTTCAATCTTCCTGCGATGAAACCGCTGCCGCAGTGGTCAAGGAGGGAACCACGATTACGTCATCGGTGGTTGCTTCCCAGATAGAGATACACCACCGTTTTGGCGGAGTGGTGCCTGAGCTGGCATCCAGAAAACATATTGAAGCCATTGTGCCGGTTGTTGGCCAAACTCTAAATAAAGCCGATTTGACTCTAAAGGATATTGACGCCATTGCCGTTACCCGGGGGCCAGGACTGGTTGGTGCACTGCTGGTGGGTTTTGCATTTGCCAAGGCTTGTGCATATGCATTGGACATTCCGTGGGTGGGGGTGAATCATCTGGAAGGCCATATCAACTCTGTTTTTCTAGAGGCCGATCCGCCTTCGTTTCCATTTGTCGCACTACTGGTATCCGGAGGGCACACGAGCATTTACCATGTCACTTCTCACACCACCATGGAACTGATGGGTCAAACCCGTGATGATGCCGCCGGAGAAGCCTTCGACAAAGTTGCCAAGATGCTTGAATTGGGCTATCCGGGCGGCGTCGTCATCGACCGGATCTCGCGTTCCGGGGATTCTGACAGGATAAAATTTCCGCGATCATACCTGGACAAGTCCGGTTTCGATTTCAGCTTCAGTGGCCTTAAAACAGCTGTTAATCGCTATATCATCAATCACAAGGATCACATTAAAGATCAAATACCGGATATTGCTGCCGGATTTCAGGAAGCCGTCATGGATGTTCTTTGCTACAAAATTATTCGTGCGGCTAGGCGAGAAGGTTGTGACCATATTGCCCTCGTAGGTGGTGTGGCTGCAAACAGCCGGTTAAGGGAAAAACTCAGGTCCGATGCTCAGAAAAAAGGAATCTGCGTTCATATTCCTTCGTCGCATCTGTGCGGAGACAATGCGGCCATGATTGCTGGGATAGGGTTTCACTACTTAAAAGCCGGGATCGTCTCGGATTTGCATGATGATGTTTTTTCGAGGAATCGGTAATTTACAGTTTGATTTTTTTAACCACGAAATACACGAAATACACAAAACACACAAAATATTTATTGATCTATTACATTCAAAAAAGATCTATAAGTATCTATTTTTCAATTTCATAATTCTTTTTACAGACTCAATCCCTTTTGCCGCCATGTCAGCGGAGCCTTTAATCCCCTGTAAAAGTTCTTTATAGGCGATCTCAATATTCGGCCCTTTATGGCATATAAGAACGAGATCGATTTCGGCGGCAAGTATCCGCTGGATCGCTGTCTGAATATCGTAATGTTTGACGATGGCGCCCATGTCAAGATCGTCAGTCAACACCAGGCCGTCAAATCCCATTTCCTCTCTCAAGAGGGACTTCGCAATTTTATCAGACAAACTGGCCGGCCATAGGGGATCAAGTTTTGTATAAAATATATGCGACAGCATCACACCGGATACTCCGTGCTGAATGGCGGCTTTAAAGGGGATTAGATCAATTTGTTCAATGGCGGACATGTCATCATCAAGCATTGGGAGATCCATATGGGAGTCCAGTATCGTCCGGCCGATTCCGGGGAAATGCTTGGCGACGGCTATGATGCTGTTGTGCTGTAAATGTTCGATGACTTTGACCCCCAGTCGTGCGACCCAGGCCGGATTACCGCCAAATGCCCTTTTTGCCATGATACTGTTAATTTCCTCCGGCGCAACATCCATGACCGGAGCCATATTCATATTGATACCGACCTGGGCTAACTCGGCGGCCGTTACCTTGGCAAAATGTATGGCATCTTCTTCGGTTTCCATATGAGGATTGCCGGGAAATTGTGTAAAGGGTTCTTTGAGTCTGGTTACCTGCCCGCCTTCCTGATCTACGGCAATGAACAATGGAGGTTGCCCACACAAGCGGGCATAATTCTGAATCTCTTCGCATAAAGGCTTTATTTGTTCCGGTGTTTCTAGGTTTCGCGAAAACAGAATAATGCCTCCGGTTTTGAGGCGATTGATTAAAAATTTAAGGTCCGCATTGAGTGTGGTTCCGTCAAATCCGGCCATCAGCCGCTGTCCGGCCAATTGTTCATTTGAGAAGGCAGTTGCCGTCATTTACTTGGTTCCCATGTGACATTTCAAAATTATTCTTCTTTATTTGGATCTAATTTGGCATAAAAAAAGAGCAAAGTCAATTTTGGACTCTGCTCTTCATGGATCTTCCTGGAATGCATTGATGGTTAAATTCCAGGCTTATGTTCAGTTCGGTTGAGCCGGCACTCCGGTTGATTGAGTGTGGAGTCGTCCGAATCTGCTATGCGTCGATATATACTGCCAGTCAGTGCATATCAAAGGCCATTATGTTTTCAGTTTCTGGCCTTATATTTCGTAAAAAGGCTACCCTAAATGCCGTTGTTCTCGTGTGGTATCTTCTCAATATGTTTTTGGGAAGTCCGTCAGAAAAGATGCACGCACATCCGAGAAGCCGTTTTTATTGATTTGCATATTTTAACCTTATTTTCTTTTCAATTTTTGTGCCAAACTGACTATAATTAAAATTAACAAATAAAAACAGATGGTTAAATCTTAATTTGTGAGTCGGAGACACTATCAGTTGGAAGAAACCGTCAATTTTCCGACTTCCATTTTAATCAATTCTATAACATCGAAGCGAATACTTGTAATTTCCTATCTCTCTTTACCCTCTTTTTCTGGATTGATAGCACCGCCGTTCGAAAAACCCGGATGTAGCGGTATCCCAGATTGCTTCGCTTTCGTGTATGAATTTTGGATCTCCTTCCCAGGCGCCACACGCTTTTACTACTGTTTCGCCCAGGGTGAACTTGCGGCCACAGGCTGCACACCCTTCTGAATTGAGTGTGTTTAGTTTTTCAAGATCGATGATGAAGGTTTGCCCCTTTCTGTTGAATGCCGCCATATTCGGCTCCTTGAGCTATTTGATTGAAATTATAAAATAAAGTAAGGGCGGTATGTTTCTGTGTCAAGCGTTATGAAGCATTCGTAGCCGTTCCGATGTTCCAAGGCCCAGGTTCAAGGATATTTGCGTGTTGACTGGTCTACTTTGGATAAGGTATCCGTGAGAAAAGAATGATTGGAGGATGTTGAAGCATACTTATTTTTTTCGTCTCAATTGATATTTACGTACGGCTTGATTATGCTCTTTTAAGCTTGTTGAGAAATAGTGGGTACTGTCTTTTTTTGAAACAAAATAGATAAATACGGTCCTTTCAGGATAAAGGGCCGCTTCCAGGGAGGCCCGCCCGGGATTTGCAATGGGACCGGCGGGAAGTCCTTTGATTTTATAGGTATTGTAGGGAGTATGGGTGCTGAGGTGTTTGCGGGTGAGATTACCATTAAAATTTTTTATGCCGTAAATTACGGTCGGATCCGACTCCAGGCGCATTTTCTTTTTTAAACGATTGTGAAAAACCGATGAGATAATCGGTCTTTCAAAGGCTGCTCCGGTCTCCTTTTCAATGATTGATGCCAGGGTTACAATCTGGTGAATCGTCATTCCGAGATCATTTGCCCGTAATTTCCATTCGGCTGTAAAAATCGACCAGAACCGGTTCAGCATCGTCGAAATGATCTGTTCCATGGTAACCTCGCGCGGGAAAAAATAGGTATCCGGGAATAAATATCCTTCAAATGATGGGGCTTCAATACCGCTTTTACCTGCCAGAACAGTATCAGTAGCTGTATTGATAAAATCGATTTTTGAGCCGAATTTTGCGTTTTCTACCAGCACAGCGATCTGGGGGATGCTATACCCTTCCGGAACGGTAAGTTTATGGAGATTGACTGCTCCCTTTACCATGATATCTAAAATCTGGCGGGGGGGCATGGCTGCTGAGAGTAGATATTCCCCGGCTTTAAGGTGCTTATCCAAACCTTTAAGACGGGCAAATAGAATAAACTTCAACCGACTTTTAATAAGGTTTGCCTGCTGGAGGATTTCCGCGGTGGTCTTTAAGGTTTGCCCCGGACGAACATTGACGATGACATTTTGGGAGGTATTGATATTCGCGGGCGAATCAGCATAAATGCGAAGCTCAAAAATAAGCCCGGCTGCCGCACAAACAATTATGAATAGAGGAATTAAGATAAAGAGCAGCGTCTTTTTCAATATTAAATGAACTCCTTTCGGATGAATCTAGCGGACTCGGAAACAAATAATTCTCAATTACTATAAGCATAGTAAAAAATACTGCGCTTTGTCAAAGGTGTAAACCATCAAGCACCGAATTCAACCGGCTGGGCTGCGTCATTTAAATAAGTAGTTGACTGATTTTACAAAAATTACTTGCTTCGTGAAAACCATGAAAATTCCAAGCACCAAAAACCAAATCTCAAACAAATTCCAATGACCCAAATTCAAAATTCAAAACAAATAATCCGTCGACAGTCGTGCCCACTGCGTCATCACAGGCAGAGCCGGGTTTGCGAAGCGATGCGATACGACTGTGGTGAATGTTTTGGTAATTGAATATTGAAATTTGTGATTTATTTGTAATTTGGTGCTTGAGATTTGGGATTTTATTGTCTTATAAAACCTTCTAAGGCAACTGGTTTAGAATTTACTTTGACGTTACCCTGTTTCAACCGGGGTTTTGCTTGACAATGGCATGCGAAATTAATTATTGTATAACCTTGTGAAGACGGTGAGTTAGATAGCGACGATATTTTGACACTTTTTATTCTTATCCTATTATGAAATCCCTAAAATTTACCAAGAAGGGATTCGTTCAAATCTTGTGAGGGATGGCTTATGGGGAAACCTAAGCTAAAACAACACCATGTTAATCGGGATTGGTGTAAGGGTTGTGGCATTTGTGTGGAATTCTGTCCGAAAAAGGTATTGGGATTGGATAATGATGACAAGGTCATGGTGGCGCGGCCGCAGGATTGTATCTGTTGCAGGCTTTGTGAACTGCGATGCCCGGATTTGGCAATTGAAATCGAATTGGAAGAGTAGGGTGCTTAAATGAGTGAAAATAAAAAATTCGTTCAAGGCAACGAGGCCTGTGTTGAAGGTGCGCTTTATGCGGGGCTTGACTTCTATGCCGGTTATCCGATTACTCCTTCAACTGAGATAGCTGAAATATTATCTTATCGGCTCCCGCGGCTCGGCGGTAAGTTTATTCAAATGGAAGATGAAATTGCATCCTTGTGTGCTATTATCGGTGCTTCACTTACCGGTCGTAAAGTCATGACGGCCACCAGCGGCCCCGGTTTTTCATTGATGCAGGAAGCTCTTGGATATGCGGTTATGGCTGAAATTCCCTGCGTGATCGTGGATGTTCAGCGTGGCGGTCCTTCTACAGGAATTCCGACCCACGGCAGCCAGGGGGATATCAACCAGGCTCGCTGGGGAACCCACGGAGATCATGCCATCATTGCGATGACGGCGTCTAATCACCAAGATGTCTTCGCGGTAACGGTGGAAGCTTTTAACCTGGCCGAAACCTATCGCACGCCGGTCATACTTTTATTCGATGAACTAGTGGGGCACATGCGCGAACGTCTCATAATTCCTGAACCGGGCGTCATTCCGCTGGTGGAACGACTCAGGACATCTGTCAAGGAGGGTGTGGATTATCATCCCTATCTACCCCGGGAAGACGGGCGTCTTCCCATGTCTGATTTCGGCAGTGTTCACCGGTACAATGTTACCGGATTATTTCACGACATGTGGGGATTTCCGTCCGCCGATCCTAAAGTTGTCCACGGCCTGCTGCACCATCTAGTGGACAAGCTCGAAAATCGCACCAGCCTCATCGCCCGATATAAAGAATATTATCTGGAAGATGCGGAGCATTTGCTGATTTCTTACGGGTCAGCAGCCCGTTCCGCGCGGCATGTGGCGGAAAATAGACGTTTGAGAGGAGAAAAACTCGGGCTTCTGGAATTGCAGACACTGTGGCCTTTCCCCGAAAACCTTGTACGCGAGAAATGCGCAGCAGCCAAATCTGTGATTGTTGTGGAACAGAACATGGGCCAGATTCTTCGGGAAGTGAAATTGGCGGTGGATGAACCGCAAAAGGTATTTCTCGCCAACCGCATCGACGGCGTTTTTATCACCCCGAAGGATATCATGAACATTTTTCGATTAATCCAGGGAAGGGGGGTTTGACACATGGCGGTAAAAGATTACTTACGGGAACGGTTTTTTCCACACCTGTGGTGTCCCGGATGCGGGCATGGGATGGTGCTCAACGGAATGCTGCAAGCCATTGAAAAGCTTGGCATGAGCAAAAACGAAATCGTAATGGTATCCGGCATTGGGTGTTCTGCAAGAATTTCCGGTTATGTCGACGGATTTACGGGATGACCGGGGGACAGTTTTCGCCCCTGTCGGGTCCGGGTATCCGGGCGACAACAGCACCGTTTACCAATATCGATTACAGTTTTGATGTCGTGGAGCTGGCCAAGGCTGCCGGTGCTACCTTTGTGGCTCGTACCACCAGTTATCATGTTCAGCAGATAGCCGATATCATCAAAAAAGCCATCCTGCACGAGGGATTTTCCGTGGTGGAGATTCTAAGCCAGTGTCCGACGTATTTCGGGCGCAAGAACAAAGCCGGTGATGCCGTGGATATGGTGAGGTGGTTTAAAAACAATACCACCCCCATTGGCTCCAGGGCAAAACAGGAAAATCCCGATTTGATTGAACGGGGTATCTTTGTGCAAATTGAGAGACCGGAGTACTGCAGTGAATATGATAAAATCGTCGAAAATGCGGTGGGAGGACAGAACTAATGGAAAGATGCAGAATGGTATTTTCGGGATCGGGTGGTCAGGGTGTGATTACGGCGAGCATTGTTCTCGCCGAAGCAGCCGTGCTGTATGAAAACCTGAACGCCGTGCAGTCTCAGTCCTACGGTGCTGAGGCCCGCGGAGGCGCCACCCGATCCGATGTCATTATTTCCGATTCGACGATTGACTATCCCAAGGTGATTCAGCCCAATGTGTTGGTCTGTCTCACCCAAGACGCCTATAACAAATTTTATCAGATTATACGCCCCGGCGGACTGTTGATCACCGACGCCCGTTATGTAAAAACTCAGAAAAAAGTCGATGCTCAGCAGAGAGAACTTCCCATGTACGAAAGCGTTATGGAAAAAATTGGAAAACCGATTGTTTTTAACATTTGCATGCTGGGTTCGGTGATCGGTATGATCGAACTTTTAACTCCCGAGTCCATTATGAAGGTCCTTGAGACTCGGATTCTACCAGATTTTCTTGATATGAACCGGCAGGCTCTGGACCTGGGTCTGGCCCTCGGTGAGCAGTTTAAACCCTAACCCGGATAAACCGGAAATAACAAATTACAAGCACCACCTGATCTTAAAATTGGGCCAAATAAATTCCAAATCTCAATATCAAAATCTCAAATAAGATCAA
>CALZJV010000357.1 GCA_945787595.1 uncultured Desulfobacterales bacterium
TGTCAGCATAACGGCCGGAATATCTCTTTTGTTGGCAATATCCAGCAGGCCGTAACCGTCAACACCCATGATATCCAAAATAGCGATATGGAAATCCTGAGATTTCAACAGCTGTTTAGCCTGTTCAAATGTGGCAGCCGTTAGCACCTCACACATGCCGAGCAATTCTTCCAGCACTTCCAGAATATCCGGTTCGTCATCTACCACCAGAACCTTTTTGCCGTCTAATAATTTAGTATCTGACATAATTGTTTCCTTGAGTTAGCTATCGAAAAGCCGTAGATCCGAACCGGCGTTCTCTTTCATGACAGCATTTTTTACAATGCTGAAGCCCATAGCAGGAAAATGCACTGCTATGAGCGATTATTTACGGGCTATTAGCAGACAACTTTATCCAATCCCAGCTCCGACCAGCGACCCTTGACTCTTTCAACAATTTCCGCGTCTAGCTCGATGGGGATCGGCTTATCTTTCCAGTCATACGGGATGGTAGCATCCAACAGCAGCCTGCCGGTGATTTCCCTGGCATTAATGGGCAGCGAGGGGTCCAGCGGGGTGGATCGACCGCGCTTGATAACCTGAGAGCGATTGGGCTGAAATCGGAAGCTCAGGGCGTACATGACACGGGGGATATCCCAGGGGTCGATGTCTTCATCCACCACGATCACGGTTTTCAACCCGTAGGCACCCATTTCCGTGGAGATGGCGGCGGTCAACACCTGATCGGCGTGGCCCGGATACATCTGCTTCATTGAGATGATGGCCAGAAAGCGGCCGGAGCCTTCCGGTGGGCAGTAAACGGCTTTCAACCCGGGGATTTTCATGGCCAAGAGCTGTTGCCACAGGGTAGCGCCGTATGAGAGCGCCATGGTCATATGAGTGTCGGTGACGGCCCGACCGACGGTGGTCCCCCACAAAATCGGGTTGTTCCGGTGGGTAACGCATTTGACATCGATGAAGTTGCGCGGATCTGTGCCGACGCCGGAATAATAACCGGTGTACTCGCCAAACGGTCCTTCTTCCATAAATTGGTCGGCATCCACTTCGCCTTCAATGACGATTTCGGCATGGGCCGGTATGGGCAGATCGACGGTTTCCCCCTTGACGACTTCAACGGCCTCGCCGCGCAGTGCACCGGCGACGTCATATTCAGATGTAAAGGCTGAAACGCGAGCCGCCCCCAGAATAAACAGCAGTGGGTCGCAACCGATCACTGAAGCTACCGGCATGGGTTTGCCCATGGCCTGGTATTTTTTCAGCATGATATCGGCGTGTTTGCCCTTGATGAACTGGGTGCCCATTTTGTCCTTGCCGAGAAGCTGGCTGCGGTAAGTGCCCAGATTGACCCAGCCGGTTTCTGGATCTTTGCTGATGATAAAATGTGCGGTGCCGATAAAACGTCCGCCGTCCAGGGGATACCACTGCGGCACGGGGAACTTGTAAAGATCGATATCATCACCGGTTAAAATATTTTCTTTGCAGGGTGCGGTTGAGGCCTCGACTTCCCTGGGAGGTGTCAGGTTTTCACCTAGTTTGGCCCATTCCTTGTAAAGATCGACAAGGGTGGATTCGAGGGGCAGGCCCATAATCAAGGCCAGCCTTGTGGTTGTGGTGCAAACACTGGTGATGACCGGTGTATCATAGTCTTTGACGTTTTCGAAAAGAAGGGCCGGACCGCTTTGCTCTTCATTAAGCTTGGCGATATGCGACAGCTCCAGGTTCCAGTCGACTTCAGCGGTGATACGTTGACACAGACCTGTTTCTTCTCCTTTGGCAATAAAATCTCTCATGTCTTTCATTTTGATACAGTTCTCCTCTCTAGATTTTTTAATTACGAATTATATTAGATGGAATTTATCGAATTGCTATGGTTTCTGTAGTTGCGAATCGAAGCACTTAGCTCTTCAGTTTGATCCTTCTCATAGCCTGTTCCATCAAAAGCTGGCGCCCGCTTTTCTTCCCGATAACCGACTTAGCTTTGCGTTGGCTCCACACCGTTTCCGGCCGGGCTTGCACGATAAAAAGATTGTCAGGGAAAGCCAGGTTTTTATCGATGGCCCATTCGATATCCATGGGACAACCGTAGTGGTCCTCGATGTTTTTGGCCATCTTTACCAGCCCTTTGACCTCTTTGTTTTCCAGGCAGCACACAGACTGCATCTTCTCGTCGACATCCGCATTAACCGTTTCACCTTTTTCAATGTCATATACACATTCGATGTGTTTGGTGGATACGGTCACGTCGGTGGTTTCCATCATTACCTTGTCCACGACGAATTTGTCCGGGTTTACGGAGCCTGACACCACCGTTTCCCCCAGGCCCCAGCTCCCCTCGATGACAACCTTGGAAAGATCGCCGTCGGTTGGATTCAGGGTAAACATGACGCCGGCGGCCTTGGAGTTGACCATTTTCTGAATGCCCACGCTGATCAGTACTTTATCGTGGGGAAAGTTATTTTTTATTCTGTAATCGATGGCGCGGGCCGTGTACAAACTGGCCCAGCACCGCTGGACTTTTTCGATGACCTGATCCAAACCTTGAATCCACAGATAGGTGTCCTGCTGCCCGGCAAAACTGGCCGTGGGCAGATCTTCAGCTGTTGCGCTGGAGCGAACTGCCACGGGAAGCGACTCAAGGCTACACACTGTACACAGCTCCCCATAGGCTTCCTCAATGGCTGATCTGATGCCTTCAGATATTGCGGCGCCCCGGACCATTTGTTGAATTTCCTCACTGGTGGCATTGAGCGAGTTCATGTCTTCAGCTTTCATTTCAGAAAGGGCACGGAATATGTCATCTTTGATACCTGTATCGGTGATAAAGCGAAGGTAGCTTTCTGTCGTCACTGCAAATCCGGGAGGCACCCGAATGCCGGCGTTGATCAGCTCTCCCAGGCTGGCATTTTTTCCTCCTACCCGAGGCAGGGAGTTTTTATTCAGGTTTTTAAAATTCAAGATATATTCCATGGTAATCTCCTCGTAGCGAACCCCTTTTCTCTCCCCCTCCGCCGGCAGCGGAGAGGGAAAATGGTCCGCAAAGGATTTTTTGTTTTTGAATCTTATGAACCCACAACTTGATATCAGATGACAGATGGCATATGACAGAGGACAGAAAACAGATGAAAGAATGCAGATTAAGGATGCCGGAAATCAGATTGCATGGATAGTTCATTCCCGCAACCCTTTTGACCCTCCTGCACCTTCCATTGAGCGATATTTTGCTCTAGGCGCTATGCCCCATGGCCTCCTGCTCTATGCTCTTTTTGCCCGCAACCCGTAACCCGTAATCCGAAGCAGGAATCTTATGCCGCTTTTTCTAAAATGGTGACCACACCCGTATCGCCGTCCACTCGGAGGATATCGCCGGTCTTGATAACCGAAGTGGCCAGTCCGGTACCGGTGACCGACGGAACGCCGTATTCCCTGCACACGATGGCCGCGTGGCTGGTGAGTCCGCCGATATCGGTGACCGCAGCCTTGATATTGGTAAACACCGGAGCCCAGGAGGGGTTGGTGGTGGGACAGACGATAATCTCACCCGGCTGAATGTCCACAATTTCCTTGAGCATCCTCAGCACCCGGGCAGGTCCTTCAACTACGCCCGCAGACGCGGCAAACCCCTTGATCTCCGAAACGTCCCCCGCCGACGTGGCATCTACGCCTTTGAGCCATTCCTGCACCCTATCCGTGGTAACACCCCACAGCATGATGGTGAACGGCTCGGCCACTTCTTCGGGCGGCACTCCCAGGGCCGGGGTCGGGTTCCAAGATCTTGCGGCCTCAAGAATTTTTTTGCGTTTTTCGGCTTTGGCTTTGTAGTACGAGCCTCTCAGGGGGATATCCACACCCAAGGCCCAGCCGGTGGAGACTTCAGTCAGAAGCTCGGGAATTTCGTAGCGGTTGAACATGAAAATGTCGTCGACTTCATTGGTCATACCGGCATTGACGAGGAGCGTTCCCAGATCCCTGATCTTGCTGAACCATATGGTATGAAACCAGTGCTCGACCCAGAACAGATGGTCCTCGGCATACCGGTATATGGTCCGGATGGTGTTGTAGGCATCATCAAACGCTTTTTGATCTTCTTCGGTTTTTATCAGCGCCCTGTATTTGGAGACGACTTCGTCCCGCTGCTTGTCGATCTCGTCCAGCGCCCGTTCAATGGTTTCTCCCTTGTCCAACCGTTCCAGGTAGCTATTGATGTAACCGTAAGGGATCTCCGGGGTTGTTATCCAGCTTCCCTCATGATGGAACCAGCCGCTGCCGCACGATACGAAGAACCACGGGTCTTTGGCTTTTTCATACTCTTCAAGCCAGTTTTTCCCATCCGGTGTCTTTTCAAGCTCAGCGATTTTCTGCGGGACAGGTGCTCCGCTTTTGAGGATATCCGCCACCCCTTGTGAGGCGTGTGCCAGTCTGGCAAGCCGGCAAAGTTCTTCCTCAGGCTTAAACATGGACACGTAGGCCCCGGCGACCATCTTGCCGATGGCACTCTCGCTGATCCCGGGAAAGAGCTTCCTGGCCACATCGGCAAACATGAGATAGGCCAGATAGGTCAGGTTGAGCATTTCAAAGTGATACTGCCAGCCCTTGATCATCATGTTTACCAGCCGGTCGAAGGATTCCATCAAGTCATAGGAAACATAGCAGCCGGTGGGCGCCGGTATAACCTGGTCATCCGGAACATACTTCGGCAGTTCGGCCGGCACATTAACGGCTTTCATACCTTCTCCAAGCGCTTTAAACTTGGTCAGCCATTTGTCCCACAGTTCTTCGTAATGATCGAATACATAGAACACCCGCTTTTCAAAATGCCCGGCTTTCTCACCAATTATTTCTTCAGGCGGTGGTGCTATGGCACAGATGTACATATAGCATCCTAACATTCGCTGGGCGATTCCCTGGGCCGGCGGGATGCAGAATACCCGGGTGGTATACTGTGAGAGAGAGATTTGCCAGGCCTCCTGAAAGATCAGGTCCAGGGGTGGCATGGGTTCAGGGGCGTGGATTTTATCCAGATACCAGAATTGGTCTTTTTCCCATTCCGCCCTGTCCTGGGAGAACAGATGATGGGACGGATACATCTCTTCCCAGCCTTCAAGCTCGGGAGGAGTCTGATATTCGTGAGGATCCGGAAACCGTGCTTCGTTATCTGCCATTTTTATCCTCCTTTTTAATGAAATTAAATGATATTGGAAAGAGCCTATATGAGCTCATAAATAGAGAGTTGCTTGTGCCGGCCAGAAGGATGGATGGTGCACCGGAGAACGAAAACATGAATCAAATTGCAAGACGGCAGAGCCATAGAGCTCTCAAATTAGGTGATTATGAATTTCAGTCATTTTTTATGAACAAATAAAAAAAAATTGTCAATCCAATTATATTTATGCTATTGATAAGTTTTACTTATGGATGAGTTAGATGTATAAATAATGCTTAGGGTAATCATGTTAAACTTCAATCAACTCCGGGTGTTTTATCACGCCGCCAAAAATTTAAATTTCACTGCAGCAGCGAATGATCTTTTTATCACCCAACCGGCGGTAACGTTTCAGGTGAAATCATTCGAAGAATACTGCAATTTAAAATTGTTCAAAAAAAGGGGACGCAAAATATTTTTATCCGACGAAGGAAAGACTCTGTTTGAATATGCTGAGAATATATTTAAATATGAAAAAGAAATAGAAAATGTCATTGATGAGATGAGGGAATTAAAGAGAGGTGTTCTAAGTCTCGGCACGACCAAGGCCTATGCGCGCTATTTTATGCCCCTGATGGTCACCTCGTTTCACGCTAACTACCCGAATATAAAAATTCAGCTAAATGAAGGCAGCTCCCTGGACATGATTCACAGTCTGCTTGATCTTAAAATTGAGGTGGCGGTTATTGCCAAAGCGGTGGATCATCCTGAGGTCAATTTTTTTCCATTCAGCAAGGAAGAAATGGCTGTCATTGTGGCACCGGACCATCGGTTTACAAAAAAAAAGGCCATCACTTTTAAAGACCTCTCAAATGAGCCATTTATCATGAAGGAGAAAGGCTCGGGAACCCGCAAATTGGTTGAAAAATTATTTTCAAAAGAAAATTGTACACCGGATATTTTGATGGAAACCAGCAATGCCGAATTTATCAAGCAACTGGTTCAGCGAGGCGAAGGTGTATCCATTCTGGTAAAAGAAGCGGTGGCGGCCGAGCTGGCTGAGAAAAATTTGGTCGAGGTTCCGTTAAAGGGGCGCAAAATATTCCTAGACGTAAGTATTGCTTATCTCAAGAATCAGGTGCTTTCGCCTCCTGCCAAAGCATTCGTGGACACCCTAACGAAACTGCGAGCGGAAGATATTGATCCAATGGGTATCGGCGCTCTTATGACGAGAATTCTAGCACAGCGTAGAAATGCAGCAAAATGAAATCGATTTT
>CALZJV010000358.1 GCA_945787595.1 uncultured Desulfobacterales bacterium
TTTCAGGATTCGGTATTTACTGACACCTGAAACCTGACACCTGAAACCTTGAACAGATTTGATCTATGGCAGAGCCGATCACCTCTGACCTGGCCCTGAAGACCAGGTTTTCGATTTTGAATAAACTTGGATATCCAATATGACATTTTTAGGACTTGGATTGGCGGCTGCTCTCCGGATAAATCTTACACAACAGTGTTCGAACACTGGTGGCCCCCATCGCCGGGTCACAGGTATCATAGGCATTATCGGTTAAAATATTGATATTGGATTCATCCCAGCCGTGCCCGGGTTCCTTTTTTTCCGGAAACCACCAGGCATGCTGGGCACTCACAACGTTCGGGTGGATACCGGCAAAAATTTTAGCGCGTTGACGGACTTTTCCCCGCGCAGACTCGATAATGACCCATTGACCTTCTTTGATTCCTTCTTTTTCAGCGGTATCGGGATGGATCTCCACCACTGGATTTTTGTGAAGTTCTCTCAGCCAGGGTAACTGACGGTTTTCCGTGTGGAAAAAGCCTGGAGAACGGGCACCGGTAATTAAAATATAAGGGAATTGTTTAAGCAGGCCCGGCATGCTGACGGGGCTTTCAGGAGGTTCGCGGTATTTGGGCAAAGGATCATAGCCCCAATTTTCTAACAAAGTTGAGTAAAGCTCAAATTTCTTTGTCGGGGTCGAAAATCCTCTTTCCTGATACTTGCGGTACCTGACTTGACCTCGGATGTAATTCATCTTCTTAAAGTCCTGCCATTTGATCCCCGAGGGCTCTAGGATATAATCGAGACCGCCCTCAAAATCGTCCCACCAGTGCTCGGACTGCCCTACCCTGTGACCGAGGTCATTGAGCATCTCATGATCGGAGCGGCATTCACCGATCTGCACAACCTTTCTCCGGGGCAAAAGGTAGCCATGCCGTTTCCAGAAATCTCCGATGTAGTCCATCTCGAGCCAGGTTGCTGCGGGCAACACGATATCTGCCAGTTCGGCCGTCGGTGTCAGGAAAAAATCGGCAACCGCCATAAACTCGACATTTTCGAGGGCGCGGTAGACCTCCTTGGCATTGGCACGGGTTAAGACCGGATTGGAACTAATGAAAAACAGCATTTTTACCGGATAGGGATTTTCCTCTAAAATCGCATCCCAGACGCATTTGGGATTGATAATGGCAAAATTGCCGGCCAGGCGAAAGCGCTCCCCGCCCAAACGTTTTTTTACCTGTTCATAGGGCAGTAGTTTGTGGGCACCGAACTGCCCCACATTTCTGATTTTGGGGGTGCTGAACAAGACCTGTCCCCCGGGTACATCGATGTTTCCCGTTACCCCCATCAGGGCCATCAGTGACCGGTTGTTGTCCGCACAGGTCACCTGCTGTTCGATGGCCACCCCCCACTGGATAGCCGCCGGTTTGGTGGTGGCGAACAACCGCGCAGCTTGTCTGATTTTATCCTGGGGCACCCAGGTAATTTCCGAAACTTTCTCTAGCGGATATTCATTGACCCGTTCTACAAACGGCTCCCAGCCGTAAACATGATTTGCCACAAATTCTTTGTCATAAAGTTCTTCATTCACGATTACATTGAGCATCCCCAACGCCAGGGCCGTATCGGTGCCGGGTCTAAGCTGCAGCCAGACGTCGGCCCGGGCCGCTATTCGAGTGAGACGAGGATCAACGGCGATCAGCTTAGCTCCGGCGTCCAGGCTGACGGAAAAAGGCTCTCCCTTATAGCAATCTGGGTTGCTGATCACCAGATTGTTGCCCCACACCATAATGCATTTGGGATGATTTTCGTAATCGACAATGGGGTTTGTTCCGCAGGTGATGATGCTGGTGGCAATTCGGGGACCGTAGCAGAAATGTCCGGCCGTCAGCACATTGGGCGTCCCCAGCAGGTTGGCAAAGCGGTAAATCACCGCTTCGTTTTCCCGACCGGTGCCGTAGCCCATCGCAATGGATTCTGCGCCGAATCGGTCTTTATAATCCAGGATCCTCTCGGCGATGGCATTTAGGGCTTCATCCCAGGAAATACGCTCCCATTGACCGCTGCCCTTTGGCCCGATTCTTCGTACCGGGTAGGTCAACCGATCCGGGTGATAGGCCAGCTGAGTGGAAGCAAGTCCTTTACTGCATAGGGTGCCGTGGTTGATGGGACAGTTCGGGTCACCGGCGATTTTGGCCACTTTGCCGTTTTTCGTATAGACCAGAACCCCGCAACCGCCATGACACATTCGGCAATGGCTTTTTACCACCGCATCATATCCGTAAACTTCCATTTCCCGTTCAACGTTGGAAAATTTGAATTCAGGCATTGGCGATTTCCTCTCGGGTATCTCAGCATTCAGATTGATCCCGTGTACATATAATCCAAATGAACTATAAGTCAAACGGATTATAGCCCACTTAGTATCTGGTTATTTTTACGGATTTTGTGGCAAAAAATTGAATAGCCGATGTAACAAGGATCGTTGGGAAGGATCAAAGCTGATAAGCGGACAGAATTACTCGATGGAAAGGATGACTTTCCATTTTAAAAGGGACGGAGCGAAGCGACATCCATAAATATTAAATATACAATCTTCAATTGTCCGCCTTCGGCGGATCCGGATTAGATTATAGTAGCGGAAAAAGCCGGGGGGGGCTAACCAAAGGCCAATATACTTTGATTCCAAGCCCGCCCCGGTGATAAATATGCCAAGACCAGGACGTGTTTTATATGCTTTTAGTTTCGAATGTGAAAGGAAAAAGCAATTTTATGGTCTATGAAAGCCTGGTCGGGCAAAATCGATATGCAGCAAGGGATGTGCCAACCATTGCCGTCGCATAAATCTTAAACAATTTTAATACGATAAGAACGTGTATGGGGAAAATCAGATTTAGAACTATGAAAAACAATTCATAAAATTATGAATAATAATTCACAAATTTTATTTCATCGCCGATCAGTGTTTCAGCAAGAAATCCATCAAGGCCTCATTAAAAGCCCCGGACTGTTCGATATTGGACAGATGCCTGGCATCCGGCAACACCACCAATTTAGAACCGGAAATACGGGCCTGCATGGCCTCCGAAGCGGCCACCGGAGTTCCGGGATCCTCTTCGCCGACAATGATCAACGTGGGAATGTCGATCTCGGAAAGCCGCTTCAGGTTGCCAAGGTAACGGATGGCTTCGCTGCAGCCGATATAGCCGACCACCGGTGTTGCTAGAATCTGCCGACGGATCATCTCCACCTGGGGGGAATTCTGTGAGAGATATTCCGGTGTGAACCAGCGTTCCAGGGTTTCATCGACCTGATCCTGCAAGCCTTTTTCGCGGGCGGCGTCAATGCGCTGTTGCCATATGGGCTGGACCTCATCGGGCATGATGGCTGACGTATCGCACAAGGTAAGCGTCTTCAGTCGATTTCCATGATCCAAGGCGAGGTTCTGTGCGATCATGCCGCCCATAGACAGCCCCACAAAGTGAACCGCATCGATCTCTAAAGCATTCAGCAGGGCCACGGCATCTGCCGCCAGCATCTCCAGGGTATACTTTCCCTCCGGTGCATCGCTATCTCCGTGGCCGCGGGTATCGAAGCGCAATACTTTAAAATTGGATTCAAGCACATCCAGCTGGGGATTCCACATCACCAGGCTGCTGGCCAGGGAATGACTAAGCATCACCACCGGGGCACCATCCCGGCCGGAAAGTTCATAATTGATTTGAATGCCGTTGGCTTGTATCTTCATGTCGACATCTCCTTTAGATTTTGGCGGGTAATTGATTTAATTGTCATATTACCAAGTAAAGATCCGGGTCCAGAGGGCCCGGCTTTGGTTCACCCCGGCTTCCGGCTCGTAGAGCCTAAGAGCCTACAGCTCGGAGAGAGGGGTGATATGGGTTCAGGTTTCGGGTGTCAGGTGTCAGCAACTGAAGTCGACCCGCTGGGTCGAAGTCGCTCATGAAGTAGACTTTCCTTCATCGGTGTTGGCCTTCAGTTGCAACCAATCATTGTTCAGGTTTCAGGATTCGATTTTTACTGACACCTGAAACCTGACACCTGAAACCAGGAACAGACTTGACCTATGGCAAAGCCGATCATCTCTGACCTGGCTCAGAGAACCAGGTTTTCGGTTTTGAATAAAACCAAAACTTTGGAAGCTCAACAGCCAGTCTTTTAAGGCCATTCCATCCGGACGGGGTATGCTTGCCAAATCAATCAGTCCCCCTTTAGCCGAATTCTCCAGCATGATGGAAGTCGTTCCCAATATCCCGGCATTGGAGACATCCTTGGCTGCTTGACAAAGCTTGCGATCTGCGATCATCGGCAGGGCCGCTAAGCGAAACAGAAGCGCTTCGGCGGTTTTGCCTGAATTGGCATCCCAGCTTTCCGGGCGGAGGGCATCCTTCTGTTCGGCTAGGTATTTTTCTCGATTATATTTGCGCACCGTATATGGTTGAATATACCGCAATAGCAAAATTCAGCCAGCTCTTTGGCCCCCTCTACCGATGTCATTTTGCCCTTTTTGACGCGTTTCATAATGTGATTTACAAACTTGGGTGGGATCATGTGGTGACCGCACATTGTCGTGATCGACAGTGTGGTATCATCCGGCAGTTTGTCTTTTTTCCTGTAACAATGACCGACATCCCCAAGTCTTTGGCTTTGATCAGCTTTAAAAAATCAACGACCTGGCGTTTTTTGGTAAATATGCCGCGAAGGCGGGATTTATCCGATATTTTAGCCTTGATTTCCTCAATCGGATACCTGAGTTTGGGGCCGGATTTGACATCCCCCCAGTTTTCAGAGCCGACGGCCTCGGCCACAGCAATAAACTCCAGCGCCTTAGGTTTTATATTTACATCATTGACCCCCTTGGTTTGGTACATGAACCAAACGAAATCTTCTTTCTGCGATTCGATGTCACCGGAACGATGCAGTGAGTGCGTCATCTTATCTCTCCTGTAATCTAAGGGGATTTGCCCCAATTAGGCGCTTAGAGCCCCTTATCTAACAACATGTTGTCAGAAACTGAAGGTTTCAGGTGTCAGTGGTCAGGTTTCAGGATTTAGCGATTCGCCTTCCTGACACCCGAAATCTCGTATAAAACTACGCCAAAATGGCACAGTTTCTTTCTCGATCAGACTGGACGCTCGCGGCCAGAGGCGCCGCTGACACCTACACTTTGCGTCACTAAATAAACAGCGTGCTTGCTGCCCTGAAGGGGCCTCTTTTTCCGGGCGTAGTCTCGGAAAAAGCTTAGTACCTATTTATTGAAATCACATCATATTTGCACATGATTTATGGCATAGCCAGATTGAATATTTAAGCAATTCTATCGATATTAATAAAAAAGACAGAGCGAAGCCTCCGGCTCGTAGGGGATTTAGCGCCTACGCCTCGGAGAGCGATACCACAAATCTTCAATATTCAATATTCAATTCCCCGATAAACCTGGATTTACGCTTCGCTACAACTGGCTTTTCCGGGTTAGGAATAACGAAATTATAGAAGTTCCCAAGCTGTTTTATTAGTCTATCGACAAAGGTTTGCCCAATCCCACGTTCACCTTGCCCCGGTGCGGCTGAGGAATCCCAAGTTCGTCCAAGTACGCCAGTGCTTTGCAGTGTCCATTTTCATCGACGCGGCTGATCAACCCCAGTGAAAAAACAGTGTCTATCTCCTTTTCGACTTCCCGGAGGGCTTTTAGAACGCCCTTGGCGCGATCTTCGGTGCAGCGCCCTTCGATGATGACAGAAAGCAATCGATAATCGAGGCAGTCATCTCTCATTTTACCGGTTTTGTGATCAGGCATCAGGGCCGCTATTGGGGATTCTTCCGCCGGTGCCAATATAAAACCCGCCTCGACGCATGCCATCGCCACCTTCTCAGCATCTCTTAAACGAACACCCATTCCGGGTCTGCCCATGTCAATGGAAAAACCCACCCAGCCTTTTTTGATGCGGCCGGTGACATCATTTGTTTTGACCTCCTCGGTTCCTCTTCCGGTAACGCCTGTAACACCATGATTTTCAACCGGATCACTAATGACATGCTGAAACTGTTTTAAAAAACCTTCGAGTTCTTGGGCTTCTATGGCACCCTCCGGGCAAACTTCCATTCTCAGGCATACATAGCATTCGGTACACAGGTCGGATTCAATCCGGCATTTTTTGTCTTTGAAAAAAATCGCGTCGACCGTACAGTACTTCTGGCATGTCCTGCATCCGGTGCATACTTCACTGTTGATTGTTGGCAATTGACCATTCCTCCTCTTTTATACCCGACAACCTGTCAATGACAATTGGCGCTGGGCCGACAAAAAACATCAGACAATCATTGATAACCGCACTGTAAGCGAATCCATGTCGGGCAGATCCTCGAGTTTAAATACTGTTTGGACGATCTCGTCGCGAGTTGCATCACTAACAAGGGATTGTGAACAATCGGTGAACTTCTCTATTAGCTCATCGTCGCTGAGTGGATTTTCCGGTCCGCCACGATATCGATCATCGGCATCCCTTACGATCTTTTTGCCATTTTTCAGGGTCACCTCCACCCGGGAACGCATTTTATCATAGCCCTTTGCTTCGATGGTAGGATCAAATTCCGTGCGAATTCTTTGCATCAACGTCCGTACGTCCTGCGAGTGCACAAACGCAGGGGTGAATTCCTGGACTCCGGCTTTGCGGGAAATTAGGATCGCTGCCAATAAAAAGGGCATACAAAATTTGGCCTGCAACTCGTTTTCAGCTGTGATGTAACGGATCGGATTGAGAATGTTGTAACCCGCGTAGAGCACCACCTCTTGGATATCATCCGGTTTCAGATCGTTTTCCATCACGATGGCTCGCATCGCATCAATTGATGGGTGGGTCAACGAACCACAAGGATAGGGTTTTACGCTGACGCCCGGTTCTACGATCGAATAGGGATTTCCGAGTTTGCCGACAATCCGATCTGCATCGACACCCCGGCCGAACACCTGGAAAAAACCCCACGGTCCATCCAATCCATCCGGGTCGGCCTCGAACCCACCTTGAGCCAAAAGCGCTGCCGAAACGCCATTCTGGGCCGCCCGCCCCACATGCAGTGGCTTGGTCATGGTACCGAAATTCACCCGGATGCCCGCTGCCATGGATACCGTCATTCCCAACAGATTGCGTAGCTGCTGGCGGTCCAATCCAGTAAGTTTCGCGGCTGCAACGGCAGCCCCGAAGGTGCCGACAGTACCGCTTGAGTGAAATCCCATTTCGTAGTGTTCCGGTCGTATGGACTCGGCAATTTTGCATTCGACCTCGAAGCCGGTGAGAAATGCTGTCAGAAAATCCCTGCCCGACACACCGCCGCGCATTTCCGCAACGGCCAATGATGCCGCCAACGGTGGAATTGTTGGATGGGTCAGCAAGCCAAAGGTTCGATCGGGGGTTGTCGACAACTGCGTATCATCCCAGTCCATGGCATGCCCTGCCGTGCCGTTCACCAATGCCGCCAGCGCAGCAGACAGCTTCACAGAATCTTTGCCAAAGGCGGTTGCCTCGGACCCTTGACCACTATTCAGGCTAAACTCCCGAACGATGCGCGTACAATCCTGAGCTGAACCGGCAAGCATCAAACCCAATCCATCCAAAACACAACGCTTGCCGATCCGAATTGCTTCGGCCGGAAAATCGCTGAAGGTTGCGGCCTCAACAAACGCTACGACTTCATCGGTGATTTTGGTGTCAGACTTCGTCATCGGTGACATCCTCCCTTACTTCGTAAAAAGGAAAGCAAGCTTTGGCGGCAGGTGCAAGGCTGCCTGGGTTCCATGCTCTATGATAACTACATCCACTCATACAACGGATTTCTTTGCAGATGCACTATTTCTTGCGTCCCCTGACTGTTGAAATGATAAAAGGCAAAAAGAGGCTGATCAGTCCCAGGATCAGCATAACGATCGTAATCGGTCGGGTTGCGAATATAGCAAGGCTGCCATCGGACATGTAAAGGGCTTGTCGAAAAGACTTTTCAGCCATCGGTCCGAGAACCAGTGCCAAAATAACCGGTGCCACAGGGATACGAAGGTGTTTCATCAGGTAGCCGATCACCCCAAAAATCCAGACAACCCAAACGTCAACCATGCTGTTTGCCAGAGAATAAGAGCCCACCACACTCATCACCAATATGAATGCAGACATGATGGCTGTCGGGAGTTTGAGAATCTGCGTCAACGGACGGATTCCCACAGTTGCCAGTATGAGGCCCAGACAATTGGCGATATACAGTGAGGCGATCGTGGCCCACACCAGTTTGGAGTGCTGTGTGAACAGCATCGGGCCGGGACGGATCCCATGGATCATTAGTGCGCCCAGTAATACGGCGGTTGTTTCCGAGCCGGGTATGCCGAGACTCAACAGCGGCACCAGTGCGCCCCCGGCCGCTGAGTTGTCGGCACTGCCCGGGCCTGCCACACACTTGATGTCACCCTTGCCCACCCGTTCGGGATGCTTTGAAATTCGGGCTTCGATTGAATAGGACATGAACGCGGCCGCCGTGGCGCCCGCGCCAGGCAGCATGCCGATAAACGTTCCTAAAACCGTGCCGCGAAAAATGGATCCCAGGCTTTCCTTGAGATCCCCCAAGCGCGGCAGCAATCCTGTCATCTTGCCTTTGTAAAAAAGGTGTGACAGAGACTTTTTAAGATTGAGCAGCGACTGGGAGACGGCAAACATGCCGATTAACACGGCAATGAAATTGACACCGTTGTCCAACTCCAATATTCCGAATGTGAACCGGCTGACCCCCACGCCCGTGTCCATCCCTATCGTACCAAGCAGCAGCCCGAAAGCGCCGGCGATGAGGCCCTTTGCCAATGAATCGCTTCCCAGACTGGTAATCATGGAAAGCCCCAAAAAAATAAGAGCGAAATACTCCGGCGGTCCAAAGGCAAGCGCCACGGTGGAAAGCCACGGCCCCAGAGACATCAATACCATAACACTGAAAGTGCCGGCCACCCAGGAGCCGATGGCGGTTATGCCCAATGCCAGACCGGCTCGTCCCTGGCGGGTCATTTCATATCCGTCCAGGGCGATAACGGCAGCCGTGGAGGTTCCAGGGACCCGCAACAGGATTGAGGTAATCGAGCCGCCGAACATGGCGCCCATGTAAATGCCGGACAGGAAAAGAAGCGAAGTCTCAGGAGACAACCCAAACGTCAAAGGCAAGAGTACGGCAACAGCCATCGAGGCGTTGATGCCGGGCAGCACGCCGATGGACACCCCAATCAACTGACCCAAGCCGATGAATATCAGGTTGAAGGGCTCCAGCGCAACGCCGAATCCCATCATGAGATTGTTAAAGATATTCACTTAAAACCCCCATGGACCTTCTGGCAGGGGCACCGTCAGCAAATAGCCGAAGATGAACCACAGCAAAGACGGTATCAGCACCGCAATCAGGATCGCCAGGTAAAACTTGTAGCGTCCGATCAACCGCAAAAAGAAACAAACGAATATCGCTGCCGCCAGCGAAAAACCGATAAAAGGCGTTATAACGAGCATGACTGTAAAGAGTCCGAAACCCGTTATTATGTCCCGCCTGGCCTGGGGATTTTTAATGCTCTCAGATTCGTCGTTGCTGTCCGTTTCCGTTTTTTCGACTTGCTGGCGAAACGTGTCGACAAACTGCCAGATGGCAAAAAGCGCAAGCATGACGGCCACAATGGTCGGAAAATCGCCCGGGCCCATGTTAGAGACCTGGGCAAATTTGGGATAAGGCAGCTGTCGTGCCCAGAAAATCCAAAGCCCTGACAAAACAACCAGTAGGATCGATGATATTCGATCAGCAGATTTCATAGGTCTAATCTCTGAGCAAGTCTAAAAAACCAGAAGCTTTAAAATGAGTAAAAATCCGGGTCCAGAGGGCCCGGCTTTGTCGAGCCCCCTGAAAGGGGGCTAAGTGCCGAGTATTTTTGAGACAGGTTAGCCCGTTGAGCCGGTTTTGCCGGTTGGCCGGTTATCGGAGTACATAAAAAGCGAATTCGCCTAAATTGAGTTTAATTATTATTTCATGCATGGTTTTTCTCTTGCTTGGATGTGACAGCTTTACGCTTCAGCGAGGCCGACGGAAACTGACGAACGGGCAAAACCGGACAACAGGCAAAACCGGCTCAACCTCTTTCGATTAATCTCTTATGGCATAGCCAATTTTCTCTGACCTGGCCCAGAGAACCAGGTTTTCAATGTTAGAATAAAAAGGCCGGTTCCCAGACCTGGAAATCGGCCCATGTTTTTTATCCGGATATTCTAAAAACCCAGCTCTTTCAGGATCTCGCCAAATTTAACCTGTTGTTTTTCGATCAATTCCTCAAATTCCTGTCCGACCAAAAAGTAGGGTTCGATCATGCTGTTTTTGAGATAATTTTTAAACACCGGGTCCTGAATAGCCGCCAGTGACTTGGCGATGAGGTAATCCTTGACTTCATCCGGAACACCCTTTTTGACAACCAGCCCCCTGAATTTCGGGACAACCACATCCCAGCCCTTCTCCATCATCGTGGGGACATCCGGCAACGAGTCCAGACGCTGACCAGTAGCGGCGGCCAAAATGCGGACCTTGCCGGCCTCGACCTGGGTGGCAACTTCCTGATATTCGGTAACCATCGCAGCCACATGCCCACCCAACATGGCGGCCAGCTGTTCTCCGCCGCTGTCAAAGGGCACGAAGCCAAACTTCACACCGGCTTCCTGGCTCAGCATCACGCTAATGATGTGATCGTCTGTACCGGTGCCGAAGAGCCCGAATTTAACTTTTTCCGGTTCTTTTTTTGCCGCTGCAACCAAATCTTCGATGGTCATGTAGGGAGTCGTAGCGCCTACGGCGATGACCTTGGGATCGAATCCCCACATGATGATCGGTTCAAAGTTTTTGTAATTGTATTTGAAATCCGGTTTGCTCAACGGTGTAAAAACCAAATTGTTCGTCACACCGAGCACGGTGTAGCCGTCCGCCGGCCGGCTCTGGACACCGCACCGCCGCCGCCCTTTTTGTTGATCACGTACATTTTTTGATCTAAATAGTTGCCGGCAGCTTTGGCAAATGCACGGCACATCCGATCGCTACCCCCGCCCGGCGAAGCCCAAGCAACCATCTCGATGGCTTTGCTCGGATAATTCTCAGCCGCGGCGATGCCGGACCCCAACCCCAACAGAATTAGTGCTGCAACGAAAATGACCATCGCCCTGTTCATCGTGTGATGCAAGTGATACCCCATAATTGTCCTCCTTTCTGTGGTGTGAGATTGATTTAATGCCCCAATGTTTCGGGCTCCTAATTTGGATCGTTCAAATTGTAGGTCCGCTGAATCAGTATGTCGAAATGCGCTTCTATGGCCAAGATGGCCTGCTCGGTTTCCCGTCTCATAAGGGCCCTGACGATTCGATCGTGCACAGCGAGCATTTCCTTTATCCGACGGTCATCTCCGGCATAGTAAGTCCGCCGCATGTTGAGCCAAAGGGGCTGTTGGGTGGCCTGTAGCAAATTTTCGGTCATCCGCTCGATCAACGAATTGCGCGTGGCCCGCGCGATGGCCAGGTGAAATTCATAAGCCTGCTCCAAGTATCCATCATAGTTACCCTTGATGCCGGCCTCATACTTCTGTTGCCAGGTGTTGTGGATATGCTCTATCTCGCTTTGGCTGGCAACTTTAATGACTAAACGTGCCGTTCCGATCTCCAAGGCTTTGCGTGCGTGCAGCAGTTCAAGTGGACTGTCGTTTTTTTCAAGAACCCGAACGGCTTTCCGACTGAGGTCCTCAAATTCGATCCGTTCGCATACGTAGGTTCCATCGCCGGGCCGGCTCTCTAAAACACCGACAATCTGCAGCGCACTGATCGCTTCTCGCACCGAGGGGCGGCTGACACCCAGTTGTTCGGCAATGATCCGCTCGGAGGGAAGTTTCATTCCGGCCGACATTTCATTTCGACGGATTCTCTGCACGATGTCTTCGGCAATAATGGAGCTGCGTTTCTGATACCGAGCTTGAGGCAGTTTTTGAAATTGCATTCGCTGTTCCTGGAATATATGGTCTGACCCGTTATACCGGTCTTACCAATTTTTATCATTCATACCCCAATGACCTTTGGTGCGTCAAGGATAAAATGAATGTTTCAGGCTCAAACCGTGGTGGCCATTACCCTTCAGAAAATAAGAGCTTGCACAGGTGTGACCTCTTTGATAATAAGCAACACAAAGCCCCTGCAACCGTCCTTTAACGAAAGGGAGTCATCAATGAACTATAAAGTGGCGTTGATACCCGGAGATGGTATCGGCAAAGAGGTCGTCCCCGAGAGTGTTCGCACCTTGAAAGCCCTCTCACATAAATTCGGATTCGGTGTTTCTTTTAAGGAATTTCCCTATTCTTGCGCCTATTATCTAGAGCATGGGATTATGATGCCGCCCGATGGGCTGGAACTGTTGAAACCCTTTGATGCCATCCTGCTCGGGGCTGTCGGAGATCCGAGTGTTCCGGATCATGTCTCCCTGTGGGGGCTTCTGCTGCCCATACGCCGAACTTTCGACCAGTACGTAAATTTGCGTCCGGTGCGCCTTTTGCCAGGCATTCACAGTCCGCTGGCAGACCGCACACAGAATGACATCGATTTTGTCGTTGTGCGCGAGAACACCGAAGGTGAATATTCAGAGGTTGGGGGTCGGCTCTACTCAGGCACAGAACGTGAGATAGTGGTCCAGGAAACGATTTTTTCCAGGCAAGGTGTCGACCGAATTTTGAGGTTTGCCTTTGAACTGGCCCGCAAACGCCCTGCGAAGCACCTGACCTCAGCCACAAAATCCAATGGAATTCGGTACACCATGCCTTTTTGGGACGAACGGTTCCAAGCTGTTGCCAAAGAGTTCGCGGATATTCGCTGTGACCAGTTCCACATCGATATCTTGACGGCCCATTTTGTGATGCACCCGGACTGGTTTGACGTGGTGGTCGGTAGCAATCTGTTTGGCGACATTCTTTCCGACCTGGGTCCGGCTCTTGCAGGGGGCATTGGTATCGCACCTTCAGCAAATTTGAATTATGATAGAAAATTTCCTTCAATGTTCGAACCCGTGCACGGTTCCGCCCCGGACATTGCCGGAAAAGGCATCGCGAATCCGATTGCCACGCTCTGGTCTGTCCAGATGATGCTTGAATTCTTGGGCCAGGAAAAAGCGGCCCAAGAACTCATGCAGGCGATCGAAACAGTTACCGGCAGCGGAACGCTGACACCTGATCTTGGCGGAAACGCCGGCACAACCGAATTCACCGATCAGGTCATCGCTCGATTATCCGTGCAGCAATGACACAGGAATGGGCGAAGCATTGGAAGGTCCCGGCCTTCAGGGCACTTTCACACGAGCGCGGCCTCTGGCCAAAAAAACGGCCAGTCTGATCAAAAAAGAAACTTAACGACATGCAAGTCTATTTTTCTGACAGGATCGACAGGATGGACAGGA
>CALZJV010000359.1 GCA_945787595.1 uncultured Desulfobacterales bacterium
ACCCGGATATGGTCACCCAGACGGTTCACATCGGTGACTGTGAGCTGCTCGAATTTTACATGGACGTCATTGACATGGCTAATCCCCGCTGGCAGACGTGGTCCAATCGCACGCTTCTCGAGGGACTGAACGCCAGCGATACGGTTTTCAACCCTTACACGGGATCCTTTGGAAATACGGAGTGTATCGTGGGGTGGCGCGGGTTATCGCCGCTTGCCATGAATCCGCTCTACGGGTATGTCGAGGGACAGGAGTTGATCCAACCACCCGAATCGGTTGCAGCAATCGAATGGACCCACTTTGCCGACCTGGTAAATGTTTACGAGATGGCCGACGACGGCTATGCCCGGCGACTTTGGGACAACGTCGGCGTGCAGTACGGCTTGGAAGCCGTCGCCTTCGGCAACATCACACCTGAGGAATTTCTGCAGCTGAACGCGGTCATCGGGGGATGGAAAGAATCGGCCGACATGGTTCAGGAGGGATCGCCGTTCTTTCCACCAGGGGTGATCGATCTTACTAACTGGGATCCGTGGAGTGCCAGAAACCAGGTGTTCAGCCTAAATCCCATGACCCCTGCACCCAGGACCGAGGGCGATATTGAGGCCATGCAGTCGGCCTATGAAGCCGGTCTGGTCTTCATGGGGGACATTGACATCCCGATCATCGACTGGCGCCATTATTTGGAGGAACACCTTGACATGCACAACACGCACCAGTCCTTTGCAGCCCGACAACGTATACGCGATGCCCGCGGAAATTCAGACAATCAGGTGATCTGGTTTACAGGCGTCGGTCCCGGTGGTCCCGAATTCGACCAAACCCCGGAGGCATTGGAGGTTATGGACGAGTGGATGATGAACATTCTGAACAACCCCGATGCAGGTGTCGCGGGCAACAAGCCTTCCCGAGCGCTGGATCGCTGTTTTAATGCCGACGGAAGCGAAATTGCAGCAGGTGACAACGTGTGGGACGGCATTCTGGATGACAGCCCCCCGGGGGACTGTAGCGCGGAGTTTCCGATCTACAGTACATCGCGTATTGTGGCAGGGGGACCTTTTAAAGGCAGTATCTTCAAATGCCGGCTCATGCCGGTTGCCGAGGCGATTGCGATTGGGATGTACGGGGTTTGGGAACCGGATGTGCTGCAACAGCTCCAGCTCGAGCAGATTTTCCCCGAAGGTGTTTGCGACTTTGCACAGCCGGACGCCGGTCTTCCCGTAGGCTGGTAAACCGATTTTAAATTTAACCTGAAAGGGGGGATGCTTATTGAGAAGAAATAAGTAATAATGAATGACTTCATGTGTTGTTATCATTATTTACCTATTCTTTTAACCACTGGCGATTGAATTTATTCGTTCAGGCGTTGGGCTATTTCGCCATTCAGAAAGGAGAACAGGAAAATGAAAAAGACATTATTCATTTTGTTAACCCTGGCTTTTACACTGACCATTTTTAGCGCCGCCAATTTACCATTGGCGCATTCCGGACCCATGCTGAAGATGGTTGCAATCGAGGCCAAAGCGCCCGGTCAAGTCAAAAAACTGGCCCGCATGGGCATTGACATATCCGAGGCGGTTAAAGGTCCGTTGGTGCAAGGGCCCCGGGGAGTCCCGCTGCAGACCTACCGCGTGGAAGCGGTCGTCTCGGCTCTCGATGAGAAGAAATTAGGCCGCGAGGGATTCAGCTGGTCTGACGTGCCAGGCAAAGGGCCGGTCAAAAAGATTGGCGAAGAATATGATGTCTACAAGAGCTTTGACGCGCCCAAAAACGGCATCAAAGCCCAGCTGCGAAAAATCCACTCTACCTATCCCAAGCTTTGCCAACTTAAAACTATTGGCCACAGCATCCAAAATCGTCCCCTGCTGGCCATGCGGCTGACCAACGAAAAAATAAAGGGCCAAAAACCACAGGTGCTGTTTTTAGCTACGCATCACGCCAGGGAGTGGGTGGCTACCCAAATGGCCATGCGCCTGATCAAGTATCTCACTTCCAATTTCGGTTCGGATGGGCGTGTAACGAATATATTGAACACAACAGAGGTGTGGGTTGTGCCCGTGGGCAACCCGGACGGTTATCAGTATACCTTCACCAACGAGCGGCTGTGGCGCAAAAACCTGCGTGACAACGACGGCGACGGTGAGGTCACCATTGCAGACGGGGTGGATCTCAACCGCAACTTTGAGACCCACTGGGGCCTGGACGACGAGGGTTCCAGCCCCATTTGGTCCAGCGGCACCTATCGCGGTACTGCTCCCAATTCCGAGCCGGAGACCCAGGCGGTTGTGAAATTTATTAAACGGAAGGACTTCAAATTTATCATTTCCTACCATACCCACGGTAATCTGATTCTCTACCCCTGGGGATGGCAGGTGAAGACCGCCAGTCTGGATGATCCTATTTTCGTGGCCCAGGCCGGCACCGACGCCAATCCGGCCATCTATGACAGCCTCGCTAGTGAGGGCTATGATCCCGGTGTCGGCGCGGATCTTTACATCACCAATGGCGATTTTACCGATTGGACCTATGGGGGCATGAGCGTACCGTCACATACGGTTGAATTTACCACGGGATACGACTTCCGTTTCCCCGACGACGAGGCTATGGTCCAGACGGTTTTCGAGGACAGTCTCGAGTTCGCCCTGGCCGTTACTGAAAGTGCCTTGGATCCGGCCCATCCGGTTTCACCGGTGGGTATGCCTGCAGCGGATGTCTACCATACCCCGCTGACGGCTTCCTATGGCCCCAATCAAATGATCGAGGTTTTGGCCCGCAAGGGACTGGATTTGACACTGTGTGTCAACGGCGATTGCAGCTCCGATAGGTTTACGGAAAGTTTGGGCACGGTTTACAACGACGAACCGGGTGTTTTTTTCAGCCGCTACGTGGCCGTCATCGATGGCCAGAGCGCCGGTGATAACGTGACCTATGAGATCAGGGGCGGTGACAGCACACTGGGACCCTACAGTTACACCGTAGATAGCGCCACCGGCAACCCCATCTTAGTCATGGCGGCCGAGGATTACACCGGGCAATTTCCAACTTTTGATCCGCCACCAGGAGGGCCTGTCTACCTGAGCTACTACACCGATGCGCTGAATGCGGGCGGCTATGCCTACGACGTTTGGGATGTGGATGATCAGGGGGTTCCCTCTTTTCCCGAGGTTGTATCTCACTACGACGTTGCCGTCTGGTATACCGGCGACGACTATGCCCCGACGGTACCGAATGGCTTCATCACGCATTTGGAGGAAGCCTTGGAATTCAGGGATTTCATCAACTACCAGGATGGCAAACTGTTTGCCACCGGTCAGGACATGGCCTGGTTATCGGCCGTCTACGGCCAGTTTGAAGAGATTCCCGACGACTTTTTCCAGTACTATTTGGGTGCTTATATCGATATGGATAATGGGGGAATAGACTCGGATACCGATTTACCCTTCGACGTCATGGGTGAAGCCGGCGATCCCATCTTCGATGGGTTGAACTTCAGCCTTAGCGGTGGAGACGGCGCCGACAATCAGTGCTGCTCCAGCACGTTTCTTTCAACCAATTATTTTCTGCCGCACTTCGAAGGCCTTGTGGCGGCCCGCTACGACCGACCTGGCGGACCCACCGAGCCCCATTCCGGCGAATATTATGTCTACAGCCAGATGGCGGACAGGTCATATAAGCGGTTGGGCGGAACCTTCACCGTACCTGCGGGTGCACCAACCTTAACGTTCTGGGTATCCTATGACATCGAGTTCGACTGGGACTATGCCTTCGTCGAAATCGCCGAGGCCGGTACCGACAATTGGACGACCTTACCCGACGAAAACGGCTTAACCACCCAGAGCACCGGCGACAGCTGTGATGCCGGCTGGGTGGACGAGATCCATCCTTTCCTGGCCCATTACATGACCTACTTTGACGGGCCTCCGCCCTCCTGCAATCCGAGCGGTACAACGGGTGACTGGCACGCATTTACCGGCAGCAGCGGCGGTTGGCATCAGGTGGAAATGGATCTGTCGGCTTATGCCGGCAAGACCGTCGAACTCTACATCAGCTACGCCTCCGACTGGGGGGCCCAGGGGCTGGGGGCCTTCGTGGATGACATCGAGCTTTCCGGCTACCCGCTGGAGGACTTTGAGGCCGGCATGGGTGAGTGGGTTGTCAGTCCTCCCCCTGAAGGCAGCGGTGCATTTAACAACTGGGAGCGAATTTCCGGTGCCGGATTTCCGGAAGGCCCGGCCATCCTTACGGACAACTCGGTCTACCTCGGTTTCGGGTTCGAAGCTATTGATACGGCTGAAAATCGAAATACAGTGATGGATAGGATCATGAAGTATCTGGGGCAATAACCGGACTGAATCAATAAAAGCGGGGGACCATGGCCTTCAGCCTTGTCCCCCCTATCACCTAATGAGCAAATCAACGAGATATCGGATAACCTTGGCACTGCTGGTAGTAACTGGTTTTCTGCCGCTAAGCGTCGCGATTGCCGACCGTTGGAGTACCTCCATTTCCATTGCGGTAAAAACCAAATTAGAAAAATCAACACATCCTGGTTTGGAAAATATTTTCTTAGTTCAGGAATCCGCGGCTAAAAAGCCTCTATTGAGGATGGTCCAAATACGGACTACGTCATCAAGAGGGCTCAAACAATTGCGCGCGATGCACCTGGATATTGTCAGGGTAAGTCCCGATCCCGATCGGGCGCTGGGTGAGGAGTTGTTTTCAAGCTGGTATATTGTAGAAGCCGTCGTCACGAAAGGCGAACTGGCAAAGCTGAAAAAAAAAGGCTTTGACGTCTCTGAGATGCCTGAAAAAAATTAAAAAGGCTCGAGTTCTTATTTATCACTTTATGATTAAAGGAGGGTTAAAATGAAAACTACAAAAATCTTAAAAGGCGTATTAATTTTTTGCGTAGTGGCTTTTTTGGTAGCTTATGTGGGAATTTTAAAAGCCCAGGATGCTGGCCTTACGTCAAATGAACAATTGGGCAAATCAATTTTTTTTGATGATAATCTTTCAATAAATCTGAATCAATCTTGTGCGGCCTGTCACGCACCTGAAGTAGGTTGGACAGGACCTATAGCGGCAATAAATGAAGGTGGGTCAGTCTACGAGGGCTCGATTTTGGATCGGTTTGGCGACCGAAAGCCCCCCAGCGCGGCCTATGCCACTTTAAGTCCTATATTCCACGTAGATAAAAAAGGTCTCTTTGTGGGCGGCAACTTCTGGGATGGGCGAGCCACAGGCGCAAAACTTGGCAATCCGGCCGCAGACCAGGCACAAGGTCCATTTCTTAACCCTGTAGAGCAGGCATTGCCCGACTCAGCTTGCGTTGTATATCGGGTGTGCAATCCGGTAGTACCCGGAGACTACCCTGTTTCCTTTGAGGACGTCTGGGGTGCTGGCGCCTGTGACATTGTGTGGCCGGCTGACATCGATGCTGTCTGTCCCATAGAGGGTTCAACAGTGGCATTGTCACCAGACGATCGAACCAAGTCGGAGATGGCCTACGATGCTATCGCGCTTTCTATTGCCGCTTATGAAGCCTCGCCTGAAGTTAACGCATTTACGTCAAAATTCGATTACTCAAAGAATGGGAAGGCCAAACTGTCCAAAAAGGAGCAGAAAGGCTTCGCTATATTTAAAGGTAAGGGGAAGTGCCGTCTGTGTCATATCAGCACGGACAGACAACCGTTTTTCACCGATTTCACTTTTGACAATCTGGGTGTACCGAAAAACCCGGAAAATCCTGTGTATGATGTTGATCCTGATTTCATCGATTTAGGTCTGGGCGGTTTCCTCAGGAACCTTGGCTACCCTGAAGAAGTTTACGAAGCGGAATTAGGTAAGCAGAAAGTCCCTACGCTGCGCAACGTGGACTTGAGGCCTGATGAAGATTTTGTCAAAGCATACGCACACAACGGTTACTTTAAAACCTTGGAGGGCATTGTGCACTTCTATAATACCCGCGATGTAAAACCCGTGTGTCCTGGTGACTATACAGAAGCGGAGGCTTTAGCTGCGGGTTGCTGGCCGCCACCCGAAGTTGCTGAAAATGTAAATACGGATGAGCTTGGAGATCTGGGACTTGCGCCAGAAGAGGAGGACGCGATTGTTGCCTTTCTGAAGGCTCTATCAGATGGATTTCAACCATAAACAAGAATAACAGGCCGACTTGCAATTAACCAATAAATGCAGGAAGGAGGTAAGGATGAATACTATGTTTAAACAGTTTATTACAGCTGTTATCGGAGTAATCGTATTAATCTCACCGGTATGGGCGATCACTTATGGTGAACCGGACGGCGATGGTCACCCTTTTGTGGCTGCAGTTGTGGGAATTAACACCGAAGATGAAGCTGTTAGAGGAAGATGTTCGGGAGCGTTGATTCAGCTCGGATATGATCGAT
>CALZJV010000360.1 GCA_945787595.1 uncultured Desulfobacterales bacterium
GACTACATATGCCTTAATCAGCATTTATAAATTTGAAGAGTTGCGTAAAACCTTTTCCGATTTTGTCGGTCACGCCCAGTTCTTTTAAAATAAATTCAAAAGCTGAAGTAAGCGTCAGTGCCTGCTGGATGTTTACCATTCCCAAGTGACCAATCCGAAAGGTTTCATTTTTATATCCGCCCAGTCCGGAGGCAATGGCAATATTATATTTTTCTCTGGCAATTTTTTTTATGTTTTCCGGTAAAATCCCATTCTGAGCATAAAACGCATTCAATGAATCTGAACGCATGAAATTGCCCGGTGGAAATAAATCTAAACCCATCGATTCAAACGCATCTTTTATGGCCGATGATATATTTTTATGCCGTCGATAGCGGACATCCAGTCCTTCCTGAAAAATTAAATTAAGTGATTCATTAACTGAAGCAACTATGGAAACAGGGGTTGATCCAGGGGTTTCCCTTTTTTCTGAGTAAAAATCTTTAATCTTGTTAAAATCGATATAGAAACTGCCATCGGCAATCGGTTCAACTAGATCTTTTCCGTCCAGCTTTGCTGTGAGGGCAAAAAAGGCGATAAACACCAATGTTAAGACAAGCACATCAGTGTCTTTGAAAACCTTCTCATCCATCGCGAATTCCCGACATCGTTTCGATGGCAATGCGATTTGCCAAAATGTGATTTTCGATTAATACCCTCATCTCTCTTCTCGACCTAAAGCAGTTTAATGCTGTATCACTCCTTGTCGGCCTCATGGGTACGCATCGCTGTATAAAATCATGAGGATTCAGTGACAGGCCCCAATTAACCTTTATTTACTATAAATTTATTGACTTTGAACCCATGATCTATTAGCCTCATGGAAAATGATGACATTGTCGTATTACATTATTGTAGACATTTTATATGTTCGTCGCACTGAAAATAAACTTTTTTTTAAATCCGATACCATCCAATAACCCATGAATTTATTTTGTGATTTTAGGGAAGTTAATGACATTCGTTTACATGGCTGAGTATCGACACGACATGGACAAAGGAGATTTTAGTTCACTATGAAGAATTCGAAAATGACCATAAAAGTTGTACATTATATCATCAATCAAATCGCTAACGAACACTGGCTGCCTGGCGTGCGTGTCATTGAAAAAGTGATTGCCGACTCGACCGGCGCTTCCCGAAGTACAATCAGATATGCAATCAGCACATTAATCGGCCAAGGCATTCTGGACTCGACTTCCCATGGCGTTATCGTTCCTAATTTAGATGACAAGGCCTTGCGAGACCTTTTTGAATTTAGAACGATAATCGAAGTCGCTGCGGTTGGCTTGGTGTGCGACCGTGCGACCGATGGCCAGTTAAAAAAGATTGCTTCGTGCGTGGTTAAAATGGAAAAGTCATTAGAAATTGGTGCGTTAATCGATTTCATGAAATCCGATGAAGAGTTCCACCAGCTGCTGGCTGAAGCATCAGGAAATGAGAGAATAATCCAAATCATGCCGGTTTTCAGACTTCAAACCGTAAAATACCGTTCACGACACATGCTCCTTGCCGGAAGCCCGTCATCACGTTTAAAAGAGCATAAATTAATTTCCAAAATGCTTTTAGTTAGAAACAAATCAAAGGCGATGGAAGCAATGGCAAACCACCTGAACAACACTTCCGAAGCTATTCTCTCCATCATAAATTATGGTAGCCGTAACTTAACACCTTGAAGTCGAGCATAACTTTAATTCTACGAATTAATTGAACCTCTCCGCTATGAATACGAAGCCGGTCATTTTTTGAAATTTTATGACTTGATGGCATCCGTATATTTAGATCTGCTGTTTTTCAAACGTTTCCGTTAAATTATCATTTGGGGCGGATTTCTTAAGCGACTTCACCTTCTGGATCGCGACGCCGGCGACTAAAAGTATAGCGGCAACAATCCAGCTCCTGTAATCTGAAATCATAAATAGCGCGGCCGCAATGCCGAAATTTAGTCTTTCGATGTAATTGAGTTTGCAAAATATAAAGCCGTGCATGAACCCATTGAATGCAAATAGGCACGCGGCACAAATTAGCGTTGAAAGAATGAGCTCGCCGGCGGTGCCTTCGATAATATGGCCGTAGGCCATAAAAATCGGAATGATGTATAAACCTTTTGCCAATGCCCATGCCGACAGCCCGGTTTTGAAAGGATCCGACCTGGCCACCGCTGCGGCCGTATATGCTGTTACACAAACCGGTGGCGTCACCTGAGAGTCCTGGCTAAACCAGAAAATGATCATGTGCGCGACCAGAGGATTCAATCCCAGTTGCATCAACGCGGGTGCCGCTAAGATCGCCAGCGTTAAGTAGGCCGGAGTTACCGTCAAGCCCATCCCCAAGACAAGGGATGCCAGCAAGACGAGTATGATCGCCCAAAACAGGTTTCCTCCCGAGAGTGAGAGAACAATCGTAGAAAACTTCAGACCCAGCCCGGTAAGACCGACCACGCCGATGACAATGCCGGCGCAGGCGCAAGCGGCGGATGCCAAAATGGTGTTTTTGGCCCCCAATACAAGCGCCGCGACAAACTCTTTGGGGCTAAGCCGTGTTTCCTTGAAAATCATCCCGACAACCACCAATGCCAACAAGCCGGCAATGGCCGCATACTGCGGCGAATAACCTCTGACTAACAAATATATCAAAACCGCGATACTCGCAAAAAAAGGGCTACCTTGTCTGAGTAATTTTTTAACTGTAATGTGATATGTATGGCGCATCCTTCCAATATTCAACTTTAGGGCGGCGGAGTGAACAAACAAAAGGAGGCTGAAAAAATATAAACCGGCCGGAATCGCAGCCACTTTAACAACATCAAAATAGGGAATACCCAACCAGTCAGCCATGATAAATGCGCCGGCCCCCATTATGGGTGGTGTAAAGATTCCTCCGGCGGACGCGGCTGTTTCAACAGCGGCGGCCGTATGCGGCGGATATCCGATTTCTTTCATGGTCGGTATCGTCAAACAACCGGTTGTCACCACGTTGGCCTGCGCCGACCCGTTGATCATCGACATGGTACCGCTGGCGAGAACGGCGGCTTTTGCGGGTCCGCCCACCGATCTCCCGGTAATCGAAAAAGCCAAATCGATAAAAAACTTGGTGGCGCCGGTTTTGATCAGGAACGCGCCAAATAGAATAAAAAAGTAAATAAAGCTGACCATCACGCCAATCGCCACACCATAAATACCCTCAAGGGTACAATAGAGCTGGCCGACCAATCGTTCGACACCGATGCCGCCATGTCCGAACAGCCCGGGTATTTTATGACCCAGCAGTCCATATGCAATCGCAGAAGAGGCGACAATCGGAAGCGCCAACCCCATGACCCTTCGTGTCATTTCCAGGGTCAGGAGAATCAATATGATCCCCATGATGATATCTCTGTTTTCCAAATCACCGAATCGCCACACCAAACTATGGTAGGTGAGGATGATGTAAAATCCGGTCATGATGCCTAATCCGGCAAGCATCAGATCGTCCCAGGTCGCTTTGTTGCTATTGGACCGTCTGGGTGATAAAGGGAAAAATAAAAACGCTCCCAACATGGCAAACATCAAATGGCCACTTCTCAGCGCAATCGTCGATATGAAACCATAGGTCATATAGTAAATATGGTACCACGCCATACCAATGGCAATCACGGTAAAGGTGATATTTTGCCAGCCCACCAATTTTCTTTCTCTGTCGAATTTTTCAATGTCAGCTAGCGACTCGACTTCAAGGGTTTCACTCACCGCTGGCACGGTGTCCTCTTGATAATATAGGATGTCGTAAATTTTCTTTATCAGGCTGCTTCCCATTTTTCCCCTAACTTTACCCCAACGTTGCAAAAGTCGAGCATGTTGCAGATTCAAAACGTCCAAGGGTGCCGCTGTAGTATACTACCGCAAACCCTTGGCAACGAAGAAGATGCGGCGTGCTCGGCTTTCCCATAGGGTAAAAAACATGACAATTCTTCTCTTAATGTTGAAATTCACCATTAGTCGGTTCCAGAAATTCAAGTGCAAATTCTTCAATTCCGTGCCACTGTTGCATTATTCACCTCCTTGTCATGTTTTTTATGCAACACAGAAGTTTAAAATCGCGTTCTTCGGTCTGCCTCATCAGTCAATTGTCATTTCAAGCAGATCGCCGGGTGTCACCTTTTCGCTAATGTTGAATATATCATTGTCGAGTATCAGATATTGATTGTAGTAATACGTTGCCCGTATTTGTACGAATTTGAATACCCTGCTGGTTCGAATATGGGTATACTTTTTTTCATTACACAGCGTTTCGTGTGGGGATGGAAAAAGACCTGCCGCTGCGAGCGATAACACTTTTGAATCGACCAGTTCGAAAGTTCGGTCGGATCGCACACGAAATTTTTCCTCAATCGGCAGTTTTTGCAGCGAGTGGGTATATTTGTAGACAAAATACGCCTTTGCTCTCACTTTGGCGCAAAATACGGTTTTGTTTTCATCGCTTATATTTATTATTTTAAGATAAAGGCTGAGGGGATCGGCTTCATTTGCCTGTGCCATGCTGCCGAACCAAACAAAAGCGATGGTGACGATAGCGCATGTGCGGTTTGACGGCATTCTTTTTAAGGACATTGTGATAGATGCTATAAGGGAAATGTGACTTCCCGTACAATTTTTTTGAACGGGAAGTCAATGTTTGGCGCCTATTTTATACCAATCTCATCATAATACTTGACTGCACCCGGATGCATCGGGAAGACGCCTCCAACCGATCTTGTCAAAGACCACCCTTTAAATCCAGCAAATCCGGTCCGTTGCAGTTCGGGTAAATTTTCATGAATGACTTTGGTAATTTGATACACCAGGTCGGTGGGCAAGTCCGTGCGGCATGCAAAAACATCATTGGCCAGAACTGATCTGACGCTGTAATCAACACCTTTGTATAGCCCTTTGGGGTAAGTCATGGGGACCAGGAACGGAAACTTTTTATTCAGACGGGCCAGGATGTCTTCCTCCATCCCGATGAGTTTGATATCTCGCACGGTCGAGAGATCAACGATGGCCGGACCCGGTCTACCGCTGGTGAAATAAATGGCCGCATCAAGCCGTCCGTCTTTGACCCCTGCCGTCATCTCGGCAAACGACTGATAAGCCGGTGTTAAACCTAACTTACCTGTTTCCATATCATATAATCCGTAAACGGATAATATAAGTTTATTGGCCACCTCGGTGGCGCTACCCGGAGCGCCAATGCCCAATTTTTTACCTTTCAGGTCTGCCCAGCTATTAATTCCAGAGTTCTTTAAAGTAACGGCGACAATATCCGCAATACCGGCGCTCATGATTGAACTGAGGCCGGGGTATGTTCGCTCCTGCAATTTTTTACCGGTATAACCGTACTTGACTGCGGCACTGACCAATGCCAGCTGGACTTGATTTTTTTGCAGCAATTTACAGTTCTCCCCAGAGGCGCCCGTAACCTGGGCGGATGCGGTCATACCCGGAATTTTTTGAGCAAGGAGCGTCGCAATCCCCCCTCCCATGGGATAGTACCCGCCACCCGTGCCGCCGGTTCCGATTGCAATGTTTGTCTGTGCAGCATTCACCGTTGGACAAAGTGTAAAAAGCGCAACCAAAACAACAAAGGTCTTTAGTGAAATTTTATGTGCTTTTGTCATCTTTGTACCTCCTTTTTGTGTTTATGTTTTTAACCCCCTTATTTGAACTTATCACCCCCTTTCAAGTAGCAGATGGAACTCATCTTAAAAAGATAATGCCAGCGTTAGCCAACGATATCAACCTTTTTCATAATCAAATGTTCCAACCAATCCCATCTCCTCGATGAGATCATTTTCCTGTTTTCGCTCAAATCTAAATGGGGTAAGATCGATTGTTTGGTATTTCCCATTTCGAATCATTTCCGATAGTCCCTTTCCGACAGATGGTGCTTGCTGCAGTCCGTGACCGCTAAAACCAATCGCTAAATATAAATTATCGATCTCAGGATGCTTACCTAAAATTTCATTGGAATCCCAAGTACAGACGCTGTAAAGGCCGGCCCACTCACGCATTACTTTTAAAGCTTCCAGTGCCGGTATCCGTTCCGCAATCTCCGGCCAGACAATTTCAAGAAAAAAGCGATAATCTACTTTAAAATTAAATCCGTATTGCTCGTCATCTTTTCTTCTGGTCACTAAAAAACTCCCGCCGGTTTCCGGCGTGATTGAGGGACCTGTACCGAAGAATATCTTAGGACAGTGTTGGCAAAATTCTTCCTGAGGTTTGACGACGTGAATCATCCTTCTTAAAGGTTTTACCGGCAAGTCGATCCCCATCATTTTTCCGACTTCAGCACTCCAGGGACCCGCCGCCAATACCACAATCGGTGCAGAATATTTATTTCCG
>CALZJV010000361.1 GCA_945787595.1 uncultured Desulfobacterales bacterium
CCGCACCACTGACCACACTTGCTTTTCACCACCCCAATACCTCATCAACATCCGCAAAAGCTTTCCCGCATCGATACGATCCGTTTTCGCTCGCCGCTTCCGCCGGTTGACTTCCAAACTGGCAGAATCGACCACTAAATTTTCAATCCCCTGGCTTTCTAAATAGCGGTGGATCCAAAAACCATCTCTGCCGGCTTCATAACAACTGACCACTCTGACGTCTTCGATCATCCTAAATTTGCGCTTCGCAAGGTCTATCTCTACCTGCAATTGAGCTAAATTCCCCGCTGTTATCGTTTTATACCGAACCTTACTTCCATCACTAAAAGCCAGCTTCCATTTGCTGTTGCTGAGTTCAAAAGCTATGTACAATATCGCCTCTTTTGTGGTATCTTTCAGTCGCAGGGTTTCTTGAGTCTTTTTCATTGTTCGCCTCCTTTGTGGTTTAAGGTTTGGGGAAATTCTTAGTATACACAAAAAGGCTGCTTAGGAAACCCTGCATAGTATCTATTTATTTTAACTCTCCAAGAGCCCAAATTTTTACGATTGCCAATTGTTATCTTGATTCAGAGGGTGAACCAGCATTGGCAGGATTCACCCCCAATTATTCATGCATACAAATTTTCAATCCATCTAATAGCTTCGTTATCACTGACCTTTCCCAAATAAATTTCGGTAGTTTGGAGGCTTGAATGTCGTAAAATTATCTTACTGATAATTTCTAGAGGTACGTTTGATCGAGATGCGAATGTTGCCGCGTGACGGCGCAGATCGTGGGGCCTCAATCGTATTCCAACGACCTGGCCAGCTTTTTTCACCATTGCCCTTGCTGCTCCATAACAAATCGGAAAAATCATCTGGCTCGGTGCAATTTCCTGGACACGAACATATTCTTTTAGACGATCGGCTACCTTTTGCGGAATAAAAATCAACTCTTGCTCTTTGCCGCTTTTGGTATCATTTAAGATCAATTTCCGGTCAAGAATGTCAGCAGGTGTCAACTTCAAGACCTCACCGACTCTCATTCCGCCTCTTGCCATCAGTTCCAGCATTAGCCGGTTGCGGACATTGTCTGTTCTGAATATAATTTCGTCCGCCGTCTCTTTTTCAATAATATCCCAATTAACAACTGCTTTCGGCCTGAATAATTTACGCAGCATCGGAGAATCACATGGATTTTTAAAATCGCAATCGAAATTATTTCTCATAAAATTGAAAAAGGCGGTCAGGTGGGAAAAACGAATCCGCTTTGTCTGGGGTTTTCGGCCCTTAACAAATTTCACCATAAAATCCAGAATATCATCCGGCGATACCTTGTTAAGGTTAAGATTTGCAAAATTCTGGTTAAACTTTTCAATGGTGAATTGGTAAGCCCGGACGGTATTGCACTTTGAATGGGCTCGGTGATATTCCAGCCAAATTTTTGAAGCCTGAGAAACGTTCATGATTTACCTCCTTTTAGAATTTAGATTTGACATTTACAAAAAGACTGAGGTAAACGAACGATAGCGGGTTTAGGTCTGCAAAAAGTTTTAAATTTTTTTCGGACGAATTCAGAATATTTTTTTCACATCTGGGCTTTTAAAATTTCAGATTTTTTATGATATCCATAAGAAATCTGTAACAATTTCAGTAATTTTCTAATTGCAGAGAATGGCAAGAAATATGTAACCGGAACTCCGTCAAATTTCAGGTTAATTTTAGAGTATATCATCAATTTAGCCAAGTTTAAGAGAATCTCAATATATCACCACCAGCCAGTATCATCGATTATGTTTGACTAATTCCCATCTAACTGGGTATAAATATATATGAAATAGACCTGATTCTCCTATTCCAACTGATCTGAAGCGGTTCTCCAGTTCCAGAATCGAATTCGATTTCTCATCTGATTTCTACATTCCTTCGAATAGTCCACATACTGAATTGATCTGTTTGAAACCTTGAAAGGGGGGGTATCGTTATGGCAGACGAAGGTTTTAAACGCAAACTCACCGCAATCCTCAGTGCTGATGTAGAAGGCTATAGTCGCCTTATGGGCGATGATGAAGAAGCCACTGTCCGAACGTTAACGACCTACCGTGAAGTGCTCACCACTCTCATCAAACAACACAACGGTAAAGTAATAGACTCTCCGGGTGACAATCTGCTGGCCGAGTTTGTCAGCGTTGTCGATGCTGTGCAGTGTGCTGTGGCGGTACAAAAAGAAATCAGTGCACGCAATACCGAGCTTCCTGGAAATCGAAAAATGCAGTTCCGTATCGGCATTAACCTCGGTGATGTCATTCAGGAAGAAGAGCGTATTTACGGTGATGGTGTCAATATCGCTGCCAGACTGGAAAGTTTAGCCAACCCAGGGGGCATTTGCATTTCCAAGACAGCCTTCGATCAAATTGAAAGCAAGCTGCCGTATGGATATGAGTTTTTAGGAGATCAAACGGTAAAAAACATTGCCAAGCCAGTGAGTGCCTATCGGGTCTTAATGGAGCCAAGGGTGACGGTTGCAGGAGAGCCGGAAAAAGAAAAACGATCACCAGCACGGCGAATGCCAACTCTCCTTGGGGCAGTTGCTGTGCTTGTGTTGGCGGTTGCTGTGGGGGTCTGGCAGTTTTACATTCGCCGTCCATCTGTAGAACCTGCCTCTGTTGAGAAGATGGCCTTTCCACTGCCCAAAAAGCCCTCAATTGCCGTACTGCCTTTTAACAATCTAAGTGGTGATCCGGATCAAGAATATTTCTGTGATGGAATGACAGAAGATCTGATTACCGACCTTTCCAAAATCTCAGGCATTTTTGTCATCGCCCGTAACTCGACGTATGCATACAAGGAAAAACCTGCGAAGATCAGACAGGTGGCCGAGGAGCTTGGTGTACGCTACGTCTTAGAAGGCAGTGTTCGCAAAGCCGATAAACAAATACGAATTAACGCACAGCTCATTGATGCCGTCACGGGACATCACCTATGGGCAGATCGCTATGACGGGAATCTCGATAATGTTTTTGCTTTACAGGACAAGATCACTCAGAAAATCATTGGCGCTTTAGCAGTAAAATTGACGGCAAACGAAAAGAAGCAAATTGCTCTTAGAGGCACTGATAACATCGATGCTTACGATGCTTTCCTGCAAGGTTGGGACTATTATCTCAGATCAACCCCGGATGCTTTCCGAAAAGCGATTCCATTTTTCGAAAAGGCAGTTGAACTGGATCCGAACTACGGGGTAGCTTATGCCGCACTTGCCCTAACTTACTGGAGCGGATCCTATGCTTACTATGAAACAGGGATACTGGGTCTATCATCTATTTTAGAGGGGCGTCTTTTGGCGCGTCATTACCTCGATAAGGCCATAATAATGCCAACATCGCTTTCTTACCGAATTGCCTCCTCAATGGCACTAAATAGGCGTCAGTTCAAAGAAGCCATCGAAGAAGCCGAACGCGCTGTAGCGCTTGATCCTAATGATGCCAGCTGTCGTTACACTCTGGCAGAGGCTTTAGTCTATGGAGGCAACCCGATTGAGGGTATTGAATATATCGAAACAGCAATGCGGCTTGATCCTCGTTTCCAGACAAATCCCCTATACCTTCTTGGAATAGCCTATTTTTGCATGGGACAATATGAGAAAGCTGTGAGTCGTTTGGAAAGAGCTTTCAAACGTATTCCAGAGCCGGGTCAGCGTTTGTACCCTCTTGTTGCTGCATATGCCCACCTCGGTCGTTTAAATGAGGCTAAAAAAGCAGTAGAACTATGGCAACAACAGCTTGGACTAAAATTCGCTATGGATCGTTTTCCATTCAAAGATCCAGAGGTGGCCAAACGGTTTGTAGATGGGCTAATTAAAGCTGGCTATCCGGCCGGGCACTCCGATTACTACAAAATATACGATGAGAATAGATTGAGCGGTGAAGAAATAAAAAACATCGCATTCGGCCAGAAAGTCGCCGCATCAGACGGAATCGTCGACCGCACTAAAGATGGTAAAGCGACCTACCGAGGTTATTTGGGGAAATCGGATAAAGGAAAAAGTTGGCTCGAAGGTGATTTGCTCTGCGACCAGTGGATAGAGCGTTATGAAGGCTTAAAAAATTGCTATCCTGTTTTCCGCAATCCCGAGGGATCAAGGAAAAAGTTGGATGAATATTTAGCGGTCACCGATTTCGGCATCATTACGTGGTCACTGGCAGAGTAATTCTACTATAATCAAAAAATACCTTGTTAAATTTATATATTTCAGCCCTTCGTGACTTGCTATTGATTTGAATTTAACGCGCTCTGTTAAAATTGCAGGTTACTCCACAAAGCTATGATTTTACAAGGTTAAAAAAACCAGTGATATCATCTATCCCAGTTTTCAGGATTGGATTTAATGTAACTGCTATCTATCAATCATTTGACAACCCTAAAAACCATATGATATCCGAAACATATCATCACACACTTCGATAACGATCGAATTAAATATTTTGGCAAGTTACATTCAATACAGGAATCACAGAAGATGGAAGTATTTAAGTTTTTACTTTTATATTAAAGATGCGATTCACAAACGAGAAGCTAACCCAAAAGGCAAGCCATGAAAGACTTTTTTATAAGTTATAACCAAGCAGATCGTAAGTGGGCTGAATGGGTTGCTTGGCAACTTGATGAGGCTGGTTATTCAACAATTTTGCAAGCCTGGGATTTCCAACCGGGGAGCAATTTTGTCCTGGAAATGTATAAGGCGGCATCAGAATCAGAGCATACAATTGCCATATTATCAGCAGATTATCTTGATTCTCTTTTTACTCAACCGGAATGGGCCGCTGCTTTTACCCAGGACCCCACCGGGAAAAAATCAACTTTGATACCTGTGCGTGTAAAAAAATGTGAACTGAAAGGCATTCTATCCTCTATTGTTTATATCGACTTAATAGATCTGGATGAAATTGATGCAAAATCTGCCCTGATTGAAGGCATTCAGCGAGATCGAACCAAACCAATCGTTGCCCCGGATTTCCCCGGCACTGTAAAAGAGATAATTGAAGAAAAACCCTCCTTCCCTGGATCATTACCACCGATCTGGAATATACTCCAGCGTCGCAATCCTAATTTTACCGGAAGGGAAGAAGTATTAACAAAACTGGCAGATGATCTAAATTCAGGTCACCCCGCTGCATTGACCCAAACAATTGCCGGTTTAGGTGGAATAGGCAAAACCCAAATTGCGCTGGAGTATGCGTACAGTTATCGCACTGAATATGAGGCAATCTGGTGGTTACGCGCTGAGAAAGCGGAAACTCTGGCGGCGGATTATGCCGCTTTTGCCAAGGCTGCAAATCTGCCAGAGAAGGATGCTCAAGAGGAGCAGATTATCATCGATGCAGTGCGGCGTTGGCTGGAGCAAAATGGAAAGTGGCTGTTCATCTTCGATAATGCGCAAAAACCAGATGATATTTACGATTATCTTCCGGGGGAACCAACAGGGCATGTTCTGATTACATCCCGTCATCAGGCATGGGGGAAACTGGGTAGCTCTTTTAGCATAGACACCTGGCCTCGTGAAAAATCAGTGGAATTTCTGTTTAAGCGTATTAAAGATAAAGACCGACCATCTGCCGAAAGGGTTGCTGAAGCATTAGGCGATCTGCCTCTTGCCCTTGAACAAGCAGCGGCCTACATAAATGAAACAGGTATAGGATTTAGCGACTATTTGAAGCTATTTCAGACTCGGCGAAATGATCTCTGGAATGAACAAAGTCGACCTCTTAATTATCCTGACACGGTCGGCACTACCTGGAGTCTTGCGATCGAAAAGGTTCGAGAGGATGAGCCGACGGGTGCCTTGGTTTTGAACCTTTGTTCATATTTCGCACCAGATGAGATCCCCCGTTCGCTGATGAGCGACGCCAGTGAATATCTACCAGAAGATTTATCCCCTCTATTTAAAGACACTATAGCCCTAAACAAAGGTATCAAAGCATTGAATCACTACTCTTTGATCAATGCGCGGCCTGACGTCATATCTGTTCACCGCCTTGTACAGGTAGTGGTGCGGGACAGCTTGAAAACAGAAGAACAAGAATTATGGGCAGAAGTAGCGGTTCGAACCGTGAAGGCAGTTTTTCCATACGATGGTTATACACACCCTAATTTGTGGCCAGAATGTGCTGCTTTACTCTCTCATGGGAGAGTTGTGATAGAACATGCTGATAAAAATAGGGTAGCGTTAGAAGAAGAAGCTACACTTTTAGATAAGATCGCTTCGTATTTACTGGGGCGCGCTGCATACAAAGAAGCCGAGCCGCTTTATCGCCGCGCGCTGGGAATCAGAGAAACGCAGCTGGGCGCTGACCATCCCGATGTCGCCACCAGTTTAGACAACCTGGCGT
>CALZJV010000362.1 GCA_945787595.1 uncultured Desulfobacterales bacterium
TGACACCTGACACCTCTTATGAAGCTTCATTTATTTAGACAGGATTTACAGGATTATCAGGATTTTTTTGGTTTAGTATATTTATCCTGTCCATCCTGTTGATCCTGTCAGAAAATTGTATATTTATGCCGTTAAGTTTTCTTTTTCGATTTGATCGGCCGTTTTTTTGGTCGGCGGCGGGGCTGAACCTTAAACCCGGAACCTTTGAACCTCATTGCGCCAGCAAATGACACGTTGCCCAATGCCCATCCTGTATGGAATGCGCCTTTGGCACTGTTTCTCTGCAAACCGCCATTACATGGGGACAGCGGGTATGAAACCGGCATCCTTGCGGCGGATCGCTCAGGCTCGGCACGTTGCCCTCTAAAATAATTCTTTCTTTATCGGTATCGGGGTTAGGAATCGGCATTGACGAAAACAGTGCCTGTGTATACGGATGTTGCGCCGACCGGAATATGTCGTCTCTTGACGCAAGTTCGACGATCTCACCCAGATAGAGAACCGCAATTCTGTCACTGATATGCTGCACGACGCCCAGGCCGTGGGAAATGAACATATAGGTCAAATCGTGCTTCGACTGCAGCTTCTTCAGCAGGTTTACGATCTGGGCCTGGACCGAAACATCCAGGGCAGAGGTTGGTTCGTCCAGAAACAACAATTTGGGGTTGAGCGATAGAGCGCGGGCCAAGGCCACGCGTTGGGCCTGCCCTCCGCTGAGCTGGTGCGGGTAACGGCCCATATGCCCGCTGCCGAGCCCGACCTCTTCCAGCAACTCTTTGACCCGTTCCTTCAGCTTCTGTCCCCGCAGTTCGGTGTGGGTCATCAAAGGCTCGCCGACCAGTTGATGGGTTTTCATCCGCGGGTTGAGGGAGTTAAAGGGATTTTGGAAGAGCATCTGCATTTTTTGGCGCTGCTCTCGAAGGGTTCTGCCATCCATTGCCATGATGTCCTGCCCTTCGAACAAAACCTGTCCTTTGGTGGATCGAATAAAGCGGGAAATGCTGTTCGCCAGGGTCGTCTTCCCGCACCCGGACTCACCGACAATCCCCAGGGTTTTGCCCCGATGAATCTGCAGGTTGAAGTTTTCAAGAACCTGCACACGTCGTTTACGCCGTCCAAAAAGACCTTTCGTAGAAACATATTCGACGCTAAGATCTTTAATATCAACCAGTACATCCGGGTTCATTATTAATTCCCGCCCTCATATAAATGACAGGCCGCCTGATGGCTGTCATTGAATTTGACATTGAATGGATTCGTTGATTTACAGATCTCCAAACGCACTGAACAACGGGTTTCAAACGGGCAGCCCTCGATCTGTTCAAAGTTTGTCGGCACCGATCCTGGAATGACGTTGAGGTCCTGGCCCCATTTATTGGGATTGGGCAGGGATGCCAGCAGCTGCCGGGTATAAGGATGCTTGGTGTGGTGGAAAATATCGCAGGCCGTACCGCGCTCAATAATCTCTCCCAGATAGAAAACAGCAACCGCATCACAGGTCTCAGCCACCACACCCAGGTCATGCGTAATCAAAATAATGGTAACTCCGCGCTCGTGCCTTAGCCTGACCAATAAATCCAGGATCTGGGATTGGATGGTTACATCGAGAGCAGAAGTGGGTTCATCGGCAATGATCAGGTCCGGCTCCGCCGAGAGAGCCATGGCGATCATGGCTCGCTGCTGCATGCCGCCCGACAGTTCATGGGGATACCGATTCAGGATGCTTTCAGGGGCGGGAAGTCCTAACTCGCCAAGCAACTCTATCGCCCGCTGGCGGCGGCCATTGTCATAGGCGATCTTGTGGTGTTTCATGATCCCTAAGAGCTGCTGACCGATCGTAAAGACGGGGTTGAGTGCGGCCGCTGGGTCCTGAAACACCATGGCGATGCGTCGGCCTCGCAGAAGGCGCATCTCTTGTTCACTCTTTTTCAGGAGATCTTCGCCCCGGAAGAAGATTCGCCCGCCGGTGATGATACCCGGCGGCGGGACCAGCTGCAGGATCGCTTTTCCCGTGGCGGTTTTTCCGCAACCCGATTCACCGACTATGCCATAGATCTGGCCTGGACTGATTTCAAAACTGACCCGGTTGACGGCCCGAACATTTCCATGGGGTGTCGGAAAGACCACCTGCAAATCAGCGACCATCAGCAAGGGCTCGGTCATTAATGGGTTTCTCCTCGTGTGCGCGGATTGGTCACCAGTTGAATGCCGTCTCCCAGAAGATTGAAGGCCATGATCGTCAGAAACAATGCCAGTCCGGGGAAGGTGGCGATCCACCACCGACCGTTTTGGATGTAGATCCGTCCTTCCGAAATCATGGCACCCCAGTCGGCTGTCGGGGGAGGAACACCAAGCCCCAGAAAGCTCAGACCGCTGACGTAAATAATTGCCAGGCCCAGGTCTAGCGTCCCTTGTACCAGGACGGGCGTAATGATATTGGGAACGATGTGCCGGCCCAGGATCGTGAAGTCTTTGACGCCGATGCCCCAGGCGGCTTTGACAAAGTCGCGCCCTCGCACGGATAAGGCCTGTGCCCTGGCCAAACGTGTGTACCAGGGCCACCAGACCAGTGTGATGGCGATAATCGCATTCACCAGGCTGGGATCCATAACCACCGCCACCATCATGGCCAGCAACAGCGGTGGAAACGCCAGAAAGATATCGGTGACCCGCATGATCAGTTCATCCACCCAGCCGCCGAAATAGCCCGCCAGGCCACCCAGAATCGTCCCGATGATGGCGGCGATCCCGACGATGGCAAACGCGGCGGTCATGCCAACCCTGGTTCCATAAATCACTCTTGAGAAGACATCCCGTCCCAGGGAGCCGGTACCAAAAAGATGCTCCGAGCTGGGTGGTTTGAGCCTGTTGACGATATTGGGCTCGCCGCGCCCTTCGTTCGGATACGGGGCGATCCATGGTGCCAATACCGCTACGGCCACCATGAAAAGAATAAAGATCAAGCTGATGACGGCGATTTTATCACGGCGGAAATACCAGACGGTTGATCCCGGCCTGGCCTTCAGGAGGGCCGGAGGACGTCCCAGTAATCGGCCGATAATGTCCAAGAATCCCATCCTCAGCTTCCCCCTCTTCCTCCGCCCAGACGGACTCGGGGATCCAATGCCGCCTGGATGATATCCACGGCCAGATTGACGGCAATATAAATAAAGGTCACAATGATGGTGACGCCAAAGACCACAAAAATATCACTGTTCAAGATCGCATCGGCCATGTAGCTGCCGATACCCGGCCAGGTAAAGACAATCTCGACAAAAACGGCACCGGTAATCAGAAATGCAAACTCCAATCCGACGATGGTCAGGGTCGGCAGGATGCCGTTTTTGAGTGCGAGCTTGAACAGAATCTCTCTTTCTTTCAGCCCGGCCGCCCTGGCGGCGGTGACATATGTCTCCGAAAGCACATCTATCATGGAGGCCCGGGTCATTCGAAGCGCGATGGCGGTAGGATAGGGAGCCAAGACGATAACAGGCATAATCATATGCCAGACAACATCGCGCCAGGCCACCCAGTTGCCTGTGACTGCAGCATCGACCAGGTAAAATCCGGTCATTCTTTCAATGGGATGATTCAGCATGATGTCCTGGCTGATACGTCCTCCCAATGGCAGCCATCCCAGATAGAGGAAAAACATCAACTGCAGCAGTAGCGCCAGCCAGAAATGAGGTAAAGACACACCGCCGATGCCCGCCACCCGGCTCACTTGATCAAAGATCTGTCCCCGCTGGGCCGCCCCCAGTACGCCGGCAGGCACACCCAGGATGAAAGACACAAGCAAGGCAACGATCACAAGCTCCATGGTTGCCGGCAGTTTTATCTTGATGTCCTCCAGGATGGGACGCTTGGTCCGGACGGAAAATCCGAATTCCCCTTTGAAGATACGGAAGACATAATTTGCGAACTGAACGGGTATCGCATCATTGAGACCCAATTCCTGACGGACCTTTTCAACCTCCTCAAGACTGGCCCTGGGTCCGGTGAAAAGCCTTGCCGGATCCCCTGGGACGACCTGCGACACCATGAAGGTGATCATGAGCACTCCCACGATCACAAGCACCCCGAGTCCCAGACGGCGTAATAAATATTCTCCGATACTCATGAACCCCTACCCCCAGGTGACGCTTCCGGTTTATAACCTCCAGCCTCAAAGGGCCGGATCAGTTCTGATGTAAAGTGTTGAAAATTCTCATATCGAGGCTCTTAATTTTTGTCCTATTTTTATTCTTCTTGATGAGTGTAAGCTTTCAGGTGTCAGTGTTCAGGATATGCTATTGCGTCTACCTTTCCTGACACCTGAAACCTGACACCTGAAACCAAATTCGCGGAACAAAAACGGTTTAATGCCATATAACCTGCCTAAAAGCAAGGCATGTGCCAGATGATTCTAATTTTAAAAATCCCAATGATTTCTGCTATATATAAGAATGACCGGATCAAACTTCGATATCCGGGATGATTCATTTTTGAGTACAGATTTTGCTTACGGAAATTATATTGAAGAATATAAGCGAGTTAAATATTGATACATTTTTGAATCGGAACAAATAGATTACCGTAGCGCCAATGTCGATCGCACCGCAGACACTTGAGTCGGATCACTTTTGTCCCTCCAAATGCGGGCAAGCGGGGAAGTGATCCAAGAAAATCATGAAAATCTTGTTGATCCTGTCAAAAAGAAAAATACAAAATCGAATCCATTCATTTTTTTAACATCGCCGACCGGTTAAGCCCGTACTTCTGCATCTTGCGTACCACCGTGGCATGACTCACACCTAATACCGCCGCCATGGCACGGGTGGTCCTGCACTGGGCCCTGGCAGTTTTGAAAAGATCCCGCTCGACTTTTTGAACGGCATCGGCCAGTCTGAGTAGCTTTATTGATTTTTTAACCTGCCGATTGGCTGCCGGTTCATTTTGAGGAAGACTTTCAGCGATAAAATCATCCAGCACCTCGGATTCGCACATTACTGCTGCACGCTTGAGGATATTCTTCAACTCGCGCACATTTCCGGGAAATGAATACTGCAGGAGAGCGGCATATCCCTTTTGAGATATTCGCTTTTTCTGATGATACGCTTCATTATACTTCTTCAAATAATGATTAACGAGCTCGAGGATATCCGCCGGTCGCTCCGCAAGAGTGGGTATTTTCACCGTAAAAGTGTTTAATCGATACAGCAGGTCCTGGCGAAATTTGCCCTCGCGCCCGCGCTTTTCCAGATTCCTGTTGGTGGCGGCGATTACCATGCAGTCGATCATATGGGACCGGGTGCCTCCCAGGCGGATGATTTGATGGTCATCCAGATATTTCAGAAGCTTGGCCTGTAACGGTAGGGGCAGGTCACCGATTTCATCCAGGAAAAGAACGCCCCGATGGGCCAGCTCAAATAGCCCGGCTTTACCCTGCTCGCTCGCCCCGGTAAAGGCGCCCTTTTCATATCCGAAGAGCTCCGCCTCTAGCAGCGTTTCCGGCAATGCGGCGCAATTAATCTGGATGAGCGGGTTATTTTTGCGGTTGCAATTCTGGTGAATGAACTTTGCCAGCAGACCTTTTCCCGTACCGGATTTTCCCAGTAGTAAAACATTGGATGCTTCAACACGGGCCAGCTTCAAAGCCGCATCCATGATCTGCCGCATTTCCTTGCTTTCGGCCACAATTCCCTGAGCTTTAAAATCAAGAACACTTTTCCAAATCAACTCATCCTTGAATTTTTCCGCAATCATCCGCGACTGCTCGAGTTGTTCTCTCAGCGTGTTTAGTTGGGTCACATCGCGTTCATTCACCACGATGTAGGCAATATCACCCCGATCATCAAAAGACGGTGTGCCGGTATAAAGCAATAATTTATTGGTTTTCTTGGTCTTTTCATAAATGGTTACCTGTTCGCGCCTTGTCAGAACCTCGGGGGATATGGCCCGATCAAACAAGCCTTCAGCCACCAGTTCGATCACTTTTTTTCCAATGACATCTTGGGCTTTGATCGCATTCAGCAATTCGGCCGCTTTGTTGATATTCAACACCCGGGTTTCATGATCCAGAACCCAGATCCCGTCGGCCGAACAGTCCAGAATCAGGTTAAATTGCCGGTTCAGCTCTTCATACGACAGCAGGCATTGATCAATATCCTTTACATTGTCATTCACCAGTCACATCCTTAATCTATCCTTATCTATCCTTAAAAATATATTCTCACACTGAAAACCTGGTCCTCCCTCTCTCCGAGCTGTAGGCTCTACGGGCTGGAAGCAGGGCCAGGTCCGAGACAATCGGCTACGCCAAAAGAGATTAATTAAGAGAGGTTGAGCCGGTTTTGGCGGTTATCCGGTTTTGCCCGTTCGTCTGTTTGCGCCGGCCTCGCTGAAGCGTAAAGGTGTCATACCCAGGCAAGAGGAAAACCATGCATGAAATAATTATTAAGCTCAATTTAGGCGAATTTGCTTTTTATGTCCTCCACTAACCGGCCAACCGGCAAAACCGGCTCAACGGGCTAACCTGTCTCAAAAATACTCGGTGCTAGGTCCCATTTCAGGGGACTCGACAAAGCCGGGCCCTCCCTCCGGGCTGTAGGCTCTACGGGCCGGAAGCTGGACCCGGATCTTTACGTTTCTAAGGTGCATCCGTCATTTCGTGAACAGTATCAGTTTTGGTGTTCGGATTTCGGCGGATCCGGCATAGGCTTTACGACTGTGTCCAACCTTCATCACGTCTCAAAGGGTGCATGCTAGTGGCAAATCCCGCACGGAGGATATCGGCAATCATAAAAAACGTAATCCATCTGCGGAGTCTGTCAGATAGACGGCAGCCTTATCAGCGACTTCCGGGTGCAGCTTGCGGTATGCTTGCTGGATATCACCGGCTGCGGCCGCAGCACGGTCATGTTTAACAAACCCGACAACACAGCCTCCGAATCCGCCGCCCATAAACCGCGAACCGAGCATTCCGTTAGTGGAACTAACAATTTTCTGCAGATCATAAATAGCTTGAATGCCGCATTCGTACTGTTCCATGGAACTTCGGCAAGACTCAAACATCAATTCTCCGAAGACATCGATCAACCCTTCCTGCCAGGCGATCACTCCCTTTCGAACCCGTTGAACCTCCTTGAAATAGTGATGGGCGCGGCGACCGATATCCGGTGCAAGTTGGTGGCCATACAGGCCAAAAGCCTCCTCAGGAACATCTGACAGTATCTGGGCAGAGCCGCTGCCTGCCAGTCTTGAAAGCCGGGCAGCCGCTTCCCGGCATTCCTGAACCCGGGTGTTGTAGCCGGATGTTGTCAGTTCCCTCGAATATCCGGAATAAGCAACTAAGATCCGATATCGGGTTCCTACCGGTCGTTCGGGCAATTCGCTGACTTTTTCTGCTTTGGTGTCGATATGCAGCAGGTAGCCCTTGCGTCCAAACACGATACTGGTTTGATCAAGAATTCCGTTTTTCAGTCCGATGTATTTGTTTTCAGCCCGCTGGGTGAGCCGGACATAGTCCCATGGCTGCAACCTGATATGATTGGCAGCCGCAATAGCATGCAGGTAAGCCAGGAGCACCGATGCGGAAGAACTCAGGCCGCAACCCGGCAGCATACCGTCTATAAGACCGGTGACGCCTTTTTCGATAGGATAGGCTTCTTTCAACGCCAGGGCCGCCGCCGTAGCATAAACACCCCAGAAACTCTTGGTTGTTTCGGGAATGCGGTCAAGCTCGAACCCGACCTCTCCAGGATAATTCTTGCTTGCCAACCGGACCGCACCGTTGTCCGTTGGCGTAAAGGCCAAAAGGGTATAAGCGTTGATGGTCATACCAAGCACGGAACCACCCTGGTGATCGATGTGGGCACCGAGCGGACAAATACGATAGGGTGAGGCGATCACGCACACGTCATCCGCAGCAATTTCTTTCTCATCGGAGAAAAGATCTGTAATTTTTTCTTTGGCCTGTGCGAGGTCGGGAAATTCCATAGGGAACAGATAATTTGCTTTTAATTGCAAGTCAATCCCAAAAATCGCTCAACTTAAGTTTGAAGTAACCGGTGATACGAAATAATTTGAACACGAAATCCATCCCTAAATCCATTTTTGACAGGATTTGTCGTTATGCACGGGCCAAATTTCATTCACAAATTCTCCATGAGCAAGCCGGTATTGGCTGCCGGACAAGTTTAATTCATAGTCTCATCCTTCTTGACAAAAAAATAAAGTCAATCTAAACTTTCAGCGCTCAATTCAGGTTAGAAATAGTTTCCTGCCGGCCATCAGCCCAAACTCCCCGCCGCCCTAAGTCGCGTTTCCACCAGCGGCAAATCGGTTGGTAGCGATGCTGTACGACGGCCTATCAATCGCTGCCAGTTTAATTAAACATCTCGTTGAATACAGAAAAGTCAGGACTGTAAGATTTTGAAACACATCGTCTATCGATTTTTTAAAGGGGCCATCATTCTGACTGTCGCAGGTATCATCCTGCTCGCAGCAATATACCTGTTTCGCGGTGTTCTAATTGCCCCATATATAAAAAGGTTTCTGGAAAATTCCATCGAATCCCAGCTCGGTATGGATGTGGCCATCGGAACTATCGGCGGGTCATATATAACCGATTTCGAGGTAGCCAATGTCATCACCTCAAAGCCGGCGTCTGTCGGGACCCTGGTATCATTGGAATTGAGGCGGCTGAGGGTGTCCTATAACCTGTTGGCTATTTTGCATGGCCTGAATGCTTTCATAGGCGATGCCGCCGTCGAGCTTGAGGCCGCCAGGCTGGAATTCGATCTGTCGCGGGAGGACGTTAGCTCGCCGACTCCGCCGCAGGCAGATTCGATCAAATCGTTTTTTTTACCGGAGCTGCTGCCCCGAATTCGGGTTGACGATACCTCCGTTTTTCTGCGGGGATCGGATTACGAGACGACCTTTAAGGGAATTGCACTGGAAACCCGCCCCCGCCGCCAGATGACCGGCATTATCCAGCTTCGCGTTTCGGAATGGAGCTGGACCCATCCGGCTTTTCAGGCCGGCAAAACACCGGTTTCGGCAGAAATCGAGTACACCGCAGAGAAAATAACTGCCAAACGGTTGATGCTGGGCGGATCGGAACTGGCAGAGTTTGTGCAGATCGGATTGAAGGACTTACCGCAGACAATGCCCTTCGAAGGCAAGCTTCATCCGGCCGGCGGTCAGCTTGCGCTCGATGGCAGGCTCGGTCCTTCTGACCTGTTTGGCCAAATCAAGGCGGATCATCTCGATTTGGCGCAAATTTCTGCCATTTTTCAACCCGTTCTCGCGCTCGAAGGAATGATTTCACTGAAGGGGGACATCACCCTGCCCCTGGAACAGCCGTTGGATCTTGTCACCGATCTGGATCTCCAATTGCAGCAGGGAAACATCTACGGGCTTGCGGCCGACGAGCTGCATTTGCAGGCCGCGGCAAAAGACGGCAAGATACGCCTGGATAAGCTCGATCTTCATACCGGAGGAAATTTTGTTAAATTTCGAGATGTCAGCTCATCTTCGCAAGCGGTGTTCGGAGGCGACGTCGAGGGCATTTTACAAACCCTGGCGGGCGTTTTTTCCTTTGACTGCCGGGATGTTCCGGCCTTCTTTTCCCTGGCGGGAGTGGATCTTTCCTCTGAGATCGATGCGGTGCCGGCCCACAGACTGATGCTTGACGGGGAGGTCGGCAGCGGTGACGTCATTGTTTCCGGCGGCAGCCTGGCCACGGAAAGCGGGCACGTTCGCCTGGAGCCATCGCGCATCGCGCTGCCGTCCATGAGTCGTCCCATAACAGATACCGCGATCCAGGCCGCCCTGGATATCGATCTGCCGGACTTGGATCCGATCGGCCGTCTGTTCAAGATTCCGCGACTGGGCGGCGCCGTGCAGGGTCATGCAACGGTGACCGGAACCTTCGGAGCTCCCGGTGGGACGGCAAATATAAGCGCCAAAGGGGTTTCGTTTAAAGATGTGACCTATGGCGACCTGACGGTGAAAGCAAGCGCCGATTTTCAGGCGGCGACAATAGATTCGGTAACGCTGCTGCGGGGAAAAGACCGTCTCTCCGGCCGGGGCAGATTTCATTTTGTGAACCAGGAGTTTGAGAATATTCAACTCGAGTTTCGGCTGTCCGATCTGGCTTTTTATACTGCAAAATTCTGGCCTGAAAATTTGAAATTTGCGCGCGGAAAACCGCGCATCAGCGGCAGCCTGGCCGGCAAAGCCACCCTGCAAGGTCCGCTGACGATGCCCGGTGGGACTGCCGACATCAACTTGCGGGAAATCACCTTTGAGGAAAATCGATTTGGTGATGCCGACATTCGACTGCACTCAAACGGTCAAAAAATCACCGTCGAAACTCTGGCAATCCGTCAGGCAAAGGACCGACTTGACCTGAAGGGAGCGTTTGATCTCAAAACCCAGGTTTTAGAAAACGTTAAGTTGGATATTGCGATTGCCGATGTTACCGCATACACAAAGAATTTGTTGCCCGAAACACAACCGCTAACCGCTGCCGTCCAGGCCAACCTTTCAAGTTGCGCAGCTCCGGTCGGCGCATACACATCGATCTGGCCCGGGTAAAGGCCCCGCTGGGTGAAGCGAAGCTGGCCGGGCACCTGTTGCGGGGACCGGCCGATGCGGCTTTCGATCTGGAACTTACCGATTTGACCTTCTCCGGGCAGAAAGCCCTACTGGCAATTAAAAAACCGGGGCATATTCATTTTACCCGTTATGGTGACTTATCTATAAAGGATATATCCTTGGGCGGCCCCAACGGCGACATCCGTCTGAAGGGATCTTTGGCTGCGCAAAAAAAGGCTGATTTTGACCTTCGCATCTCAGATTTCAACAGCCACGGTTGGCTCGAATCCCTTGCCACCGAACGGGTTCGTTTCAGCGGACTGAATGCACGCATCCATCTCTTCGGTACAATGAATGAACCGTCTTTAACCGTTAGCGGCGATCTGACAAAGCTTGACAGCCAAAAAGACCGGCTTTCCCTGTCCGGCCGTTTCGATTTCTCTTACACAAAAGACGGCCTAAATATCCGGCAGTTCCAATGGCAGGGCCAGCCGGGACAGCAGGTTGCCATTACGGGCACCATTCCGGTT
>CALZJV010000363.1 GCA_945787595.1 uncultured Desulfobacterales bacterium
ACAAAGGGATACCCTTGATGGATTCAATTGCAAGCGTACATCCTTCAGGAACAGCCTCAGCCGCTGCACGTAAAAGTCCGGCGTTAAACGAATGCTTCCTTAGACTTCCAGAAATTCCAACAATAGTAACCATGATAACCTCCTTTGGATTTCATATCTTCATATGATACGCTGTTTTTAATGAAAAATAGAAATCCTGGCCCGCTGGGCCGGATTTTTTACTTTGCTGTTGCGTCATATTGGTTTTATGATTATAGGTAATAAGATAACAGTGGCAAAGGGGGCAGAGGTGCTCGGAGTCTTGGAGCGCCATCCAGCCAAAACAAGAAATGGGATCCGGGCCGACGAGCTAATCCGGGAGGAGAGGTCGGCCTGGTAACATCAACCGGAAAAGGAGGCTGACAATGTATCGAACGAAAACAGGACTGAAAACCCGATTTGTCTGTATGGTTGCTCTCGCAGCCATCCTGGTCGTTGGGTGCGCCGCGTCAAAACAGGATAAGATCGTTCCTCAGATCGTTCCTCAGATCGTTCCTCAATTCAACGACCCCTGGTTCAAGGCGGGTCAGGAGAGGCTCAAACAGGCCCTGAAGACGACACCGATTCTCACGCCCGCGAAAAACGTCATCGTGTTTATCGGCGACGGGATGGGCCCTTCCAGCGTGACGGCGTCCCGAATTTGGGACGGGCAGCAGCGCGGTGAATCCGGCGAGGAAAACTACCTGAGCTGGGAAAAGTTCCCCCATGTCGCCATGTCCAAGACCTACAACACCAACCAGCAGGTCGCCGACTCGGCCGGCACCGCGACCGCGTGGAATACCGGCGTGAAGGCCCAGGCCGGAATGATTGCCGGTGACTCGTTCGTCAAACGGGGAGATTGCGAATCCATGCAAGGCCATGAGGCGAGGTCTGCCCTGGAACTCGCCGAGATGATCGGCATGTCCACCGGGACCATCTCCACCGCGCGGCTCACCCATGCCACCCCGGCGTCGTCCTACGCCCACGTCCCGGATCGTGACTGGGAAGACGATGGAAAAGTGGCAAAGGGTTGGATACCCGGCAGCTGCAAAGACATCGCCCGGCAGCTCATCGAGTTTTCCTTTGGCGACGGTATCGAAGTTGCCATGGGCGGGGGCCGGCGGCACTTTATCCCCAAGACCATGAAGGACCCGGAGGATGATCCCAAGACGGGCTCACGAACGGACGACCGCGATCTGACCAAGGAGTGGTTAGCCAAGTACGAAGACTCGGCCTATGCCTGGAACAAGGAACAGTTCGACGCCATCGACCCGCAGAAGACGGACCACCTGCTCGGCCTATTCAACCGGTCGCACATGCAGTACGAGGCGGACCGCCTGAAGAAGGACAGGGGCGGCGAGCCGTCGCTGGCCGAGATGACCGCGAAGACCATCGACATCCTGTCGCGCAACCCGAAGGGATACTTCCTGCAGGTTGAAGGCGGGCGCGTCGACCATGCCAACCATGAAAACAACGCCTATCGGATGGTGACCGATGCGGTCGCATTGTCCGATGCGGTTAAGGTGGCGCTCGAAAAGGTCGACCCAAACGAGACGCTGATCATCGTCACCGCAGACCATTCTCATGTCTTTACCATCGCCGGATATGCCACCCGGGGTAATCCGATCCTCGGAAAGTCCATAGGCAATAAAAAAGAGGGTGGCACGTCCGAGGGAACGTACTCGTTGGCCATTGATAAGAAACCGTACACCACCCTCGGCTACGGCAACGGCCCGGGTGCATGGAAGGATGGAACCCCACGGCCGGATATAACCAATGTGGACACGACGGATCCGGACTACATCCAGCAGGCCACATGGGCCCGCGGCAGCGAGACCCACGGCGGCGAGGATGTAACCATCTGGGCCAAGGGCCCCGGAGCCTGGCTGTTCCAGGGAACGGTCGAGCAAAACTACATCTTTCATGTCATCGACCATGCTGCCCAACTGCGCACGCGCGCAGCAGCCGCAACGGGCAAGTAGAGACCGGACTCTCACCGATCGTAAGATGAAGGCGGGCGCGACAAAACGCTCGCCTTGACATCCGGTGCGAGGTGGTGGTTTAATGGAACAGTGGTAAAAGAGGACAAAAGGAGGAATCTTCTCATGTGGGTTCTTAATCGCAGAGCTTTTATCGCTTCCCTCGCAACGTCCGCCGCTTATCTTATGAGCGGCGCTGGACGTTACGCCCTGGGCGGGGCCGCACCCATCCGCTTGAAGTTTTCCGAAGTCTGGCAGGCGGGGATGAAGTTTTCCGACAAGACGCGCCGGTTGCACGGAAAGCCTGTGGCCATGCGTGGTTTCATGGCGCCGCCGCTAAAGCCGGACGCGGACTTTTACGTGTTGACCAGGCGACCCATGGCGGTTTGTCCGTTCTGCGAATCGGAGGCGGATTGGCCCGACGACATCGTTTTGGTTCGGCTTGCCCGGCCCCAGGCGTTCATCGATTACAATGTGCCCATCGAGACCACCGGAACGCTGGAGATTGGCACTGACATCGATGAGGAAACCGGTTTTGTAAGCCGGCTTCGGATCGTTAAGGCGACGTTCAAAGAACTTGTTGGATAAGGTCTAGTGTCGAGTAAAAGGAGGTACTGGGCATGGCTCGAACGGATTCAGGCCGGCTTGAGGTGCGTGACCTGCGGCTTTCCTTTCGGTTGCCCGGTGGTGACCGGTTGACGGCTCTTGACATCGAAGCGCTGACGATCAAGCCCGGAACGGCGGTGGGAATCATGGGTCCTTCGGGCGCCGGGAAAACATCCCTGCTTTACGCGCTGACCGGTATCGTGCGGCCCGACGGCGGCACGGTGCGCTGGGGCGATGTCGAAATCACACGTCTCAAGGAGAGCGAACGGGACCGCTGGCGTCGCCGCAACGTCGGCTTCATATTTCAGGATTTTAACCTGATAGCGGGCTTGTCGGCGTTGCAGAATGTACTGGTACCGACGCGTTTCGAGAGCACAAGAGCTTCGGAAGACCTGCAGGAACGTGCCGGCGAGCTGTTGAATCGGGTCGGCGCTCCGCAAAAGCGGGACACGGTGGATCTCATGTCTCGCGGGGAAATGCAGCGCGTCGCCGTGGCACGCGCACTGATTATGTCGCCCGGTATCATCGTCGCCGACGAGCCGATAGCGAGCTTGGATGCGGAAAATGCCCGTGCCGTCATAGACCTGTTAATCGGGATCTCCAGGGAGAACGGCAGCACGCTCATTACGGTGACCCACGACCCCGTTTTCATCCACCGGTTGGACGTCACCTACAACTTGCTCGGCGGCCGGCTCAGAGAGCCGCCCGGTTAGAAAGTATCATGATAAATCCGTTCCCGATCGTTTTTGCAGACATGCGCCGCTCGCTGGTGGGCGTGATCGCGGTTATCTGCCTCATCGCCGTGGCGGTAGCGCTCGGTGTTGCGGTTTCGGCACAGGAACGTGCGTTGCGGCAGGGCAGCACGCGCGCTGCCAAACCATTCGATCTGTTGATCGGAGCCCCCGGCAGCCCGACCCAACTCGTTCTCAGCGCCGTTTACCTGCAGCCGGCTTCGGTAAATCTCATTGACGGCGAGATAATGCGGAAGCTTACCGAGACTGAAGGCGTGAAATATGCCGCACCTCTGGGGTTCGGGGACAGCTATCGAGGTTATCCGATCATCGGAACCTCCGCAGAGTTTGTCACCCAGGGGGGTGCGGTGGAGCTGGCGGAGGGCCGGGTATTCCGGTCCATGTGGGAAGTCGTCGCCGGGGCGAACGTCAAGCTTGAAATCGGCGACGAATTCAGTCCCTCGCATGGGATTGTCCTGGCCGAAGACGAGCATGAAGCCGAGCACAAGGGTATCGAGTACACCGTGGTCGGTCGAATGCCGCGCCTGGGAAGCCCGTGGGACAAAGCGCTCATCGGCACGGTGGAGGCAATCTGGGTGACACACTCGCTGCCGACAGGTCACCAGCAGTTGCCGGATGGCTCGCCTGATCCTGACCGGATCGGACCGCCCTGGCTTGCCGGTGAAACCCCCGGGGTGCCGGCGATCGTTGTCAAGCCGGCTTCGATCCGGGACGCCTATGTATTGCGCAGTGCTTATCGGACGCAGGAAACCATAGCCCTGTTTCCTGCCGAGGTATTGATCAAGATGTACAACTTGCTCGGAGATGCACGGGACTTGCTTGCGGTGATTTCGGTAGCGACCCAGGCGCTCGTCATCGGCGCCATCCTGCTCGCAGTCTTCGCCTCTCTTGCTCTGCGCTGGCGTCAGTTTGCAGTCCTGCGCGCGTTGGGCGCCTCGCGTGCCTACGTGTTTGCGACGATCTGGGTCCATGTTAGCATTATGATCACCATCGGCGCAGCGATCGGACTGGGCCTGGGGTGGTTAAGCGCGCTGGTGCTGTCCCGTGTGTTCGAGGCCGAAACGGAAATCGCGCTTCCCGTCACCATGACCCTTCAGGAAGTCGGCCTCGTAGGAGCCTTAATCGTCATCGGCTTCGTACTGGCTGCCATTCCAGGTCTAATGAGTTATCGACAGTCGGTTTCAGCCGCACTGCAGCGGTAGACGATTAATCAATTGCAAAAATTTTGGATTAATTGAATTCCGGCTTGCCTTTTTGATTCTGGCTTGTTCAGGGGAGGAGGTTCATATGCATATTATAGTAGCTGCTCTGTCCGCATTTGTGGTCATGTTTCTGTCCGCAACCCCATCAAACGGCCAATCAACAGCCGGTCTTTTTACAGGTGCGAAAAAGGCCAGGTTGACCACCCGTATCACAGCGCCTGAGGATCAATCGGATGCGTCAAGCTTTTGCACGGTGTCCATAGACGATATCGAGCGTTCAGCTCGATCGATTCTCGATAAGAGTCGCATCACTTTGACGGATAAAGGCTACGACATTACCATTATTGTCGGTGTTGAATTATACTATATGGATCTCGATGAACCCGTTAGTATTTGTGCTGCGAGAGTATCTGTCCGCAGCGGAATTTCCACCGAAATCCATTTACCCCATGCAAACATCAGCGCGAAAAAATGGGTAGATTTATTCGAGCGTGCGAATACGGTGGTCGATACCAGGTCGGGTTTTGTCATCGAGGTTTCCAATCGTTTGACCGGTATCATGAAGAGTTTTGTCGACACATGGACGAAGGACCAGCGGCCGTAGAGCGCTTATTGGTTAATCATTCGTCTTAAATCAGGGTTGTACAGCAAAATGGTGCTGTCGTTAATGTAGGGGCGGTTCGCGAACCGCCCCTACGGCTGGCCCGAACTAAAGTGCCAGAAATGAAAAAAACAATTAATTTATAATTCATAAACTTTAGTCACTTGTACCAGTGCGCCTGTTTGGAACAATAAAGCAAGCCACCTTCTCTGGGGAAAGTGATAGTCGATCTATTAAGCCGGGTGAAGAAGACCCTGATTGCAGCAACAGCGGTGGCATTTATAACTGTACTGGCCATCGGCCTCTATTGGTACGAGGTACGGACGCCTTCCGACATCTCTGGTCCCCCTGAAGCGGAACTCGCTCCACCTCTCGCCGCGGAGGCCACTCCGTCTCCGCAACAACGTTTCAGCTTCACACTGCTGGACAAGCCCCGTTCGCTGCCGCAGCTGAGGTTTGTAGACGGTGATGGGCGCACTTTGACCCTCGCCGATTTTCGCGGCAGAACGGTCCTTTTGAACATCTGGGCCACTTGGTGCGCGCCCTGTATCAGGGAGATGCCGGCGCTCGATCGGCTTCAAGCCAAGCTCGGGAGCCCGGACTTCGAGGTGGTCGCCCTGTCCATCGACGCTGGCGGGCTTCCTGCCGTCCAAGACTTCTACCGAAAATTCGAACTCAAGGCACTCGGCATTTATGTGGACAAGATTGCCAAGGCGAGACGAGACCTCAACGTCGTTGGGATTCCCACGACCTTGCTGGTAGACCGAAATGGAAAGGAGATTGGACGGACCATCGGACCCGCCGAATGGAATCGCCCAGATATCGTCAAAATTATTCGCCGGTATCTAGAGGAGCCATCGGCCGCATTCCCGAAACACTAGGGCCATTTTCTACAGCAATAATTCTTTTTCCCAGCCGGAATGTTCAATTTTTATTGCTTCCATCCGTTTGACATAAAACCCCATTTCAAATATAAAATCCTTTACAAAGAGACAATTTACATTCCTTAATTCGTTGTAGATCAGATTCTTTTAAACACAAAATTGGAGGGCAACAAAAATGAAGTGCCCGAAATGTGAATCTGACAACCGGGAAGGGGTAAAATTTTATGAAGAATGTGGAGCTAAGTTTGAGTTAGAATGTCCTGCCTGGATCGGAATTTAGGGTAACGGACTTTTTTTCCGTGCGTCTGAACTCGA
>CALZJV010000364.1 GCA_945787595.1 uncultured Desulfobacterales bacterium
GTCAGCCAGCGTAAAGCTCATTACCACTTCACCGTCAAAAACAACCAGCCCGGTCTTTTTCAAGACATTGCGTTATATTTTCAAGACCGCCAGGAACCTGACTTTGTCCTTTGCGACCCGCCTGATCACGGCCGCATCGAAATCCGCCAAATCTGGACCACTGCCGAACTCACCGGCTATCTGAACTTTCCTCACGTCCGACAAGCTTTTGTCGTCCAGCGCGAGTTCACAGATAAAAAAACCGGTGAAAACTCCTGTGAAATCGCCTACGGCATTACCAGCCGGCCCACTGAACAAGCCGACCCTAAACGCGTGCTTGCCAACAACCGTGGTCACTGGAGCATCGAAAACAGCTGTCATTACATTATCGATTGGAACTATCACGAAGACCGTAGCCGGATACGAACCGCCCATGGCCCGGAAAATATTACGCGCTTGCGCCGCTTTGCCATTAGCATCATCAAATCCAAAGGGGTACGCAGCGTCGCGCAGAAAATGCGACAGCTCATGCTCCATGTACGCTTGGTCTTTGACTACCTGCACATGACTGAAAACTCACGTGCTGGTGCCTTGCGCAATTAGAACAAATTTACCGTGGTCGATCTCCCTATTAGAACAGGATTCCATTAAAAATCCGGCCATTCGTCGGTGAGGCTTTCACCACCAATTTGATTAAGGAAAATATTTGCTTTGGTTATTGTGATTTTTTGATCAGTTGTGCTGACTCCTTTTGTAGTAGTGAGGGTGGCCACTGTTGTATTGATAAATGGCTTCTCTCTTAAATCATATGGGCCAACGACATTGAACTCTTTATCGGATTTACACACAATTATATTTCCCTTACGATCAAAGGCCAGTATCAAAACCGGGGGTCTCCCGAGTCTCTCTTGTTTATCATTATCAACTTCAAAATTTACCCACTTTTTTAGTTCCTCCTTTATCCTCTGCATCGAATCATCTGGTATTAGTTTTAGCTCGAGTTCAGACATAATTCATCTCCTTTCTTTCGTTTGGTTTAAAAATTAATTGTAAAACGAGCAACGAAAGTTCGCTCAGGAACAAATCGCGGCTCACTCGGATCCGCTGTCTGGATATTAACATCCTGGTACAGAAAATCCTCATCAAATAGGTTATTTACATCAAAGCTGAAGATTCCCCAACGACGTGGTAATCGGTAGCCAATAGAGGTATCGACTATGAAAAAGTCTTCCCGATCCTTGTTAAATGTTGAACCTGGCGCAAGATCCAACTTCTGCCACACGTACGTAATACCCGCGCCTGCGAAAAAACCGCTGGATGCGAAGTACCTAGCAGCTACGGGAACCGTAATTGTTTTAACATCATTGGGTATATTCGGCTCCGCTATAAGGTTGCCTGATTCGGCCGGATCGCGCTCAAACCGCTCAAATCGGAACTGCCCAGTAACAGCCCAGTCGGGGCTTGGTGTCCAATAAAGATAGGCGCGATAAAGATCTTCGCACTGGTCCTCGAACTCGACCGCAGAAGTAACTGTGGCCTCGGGGCGCTTACCTTCGATGAAAGCAAACCGCCTGAAAGTACGTGGCACTTCTAAATCTCGCCGCGAGAGTTCAAATCCGCCATAGAGATTTTCGTTCAACTCCGCATCTAAGCCAATGCCATAACGCCAAGCTTTGGTGCCATTAAAGTCATCAAAAAATTGATTAAACGCAGAAACTTGCGTCGGCTCTATTGTTTGGTCGAAGATCAAAGACCGTTTAATACTTTTCATAGCGGCAACCCGGAGCCTTATGCGATCCGTGATACTCCATTGCAGACCGACTTTCGGATTAAAACTGTCAAAATCCACTAGGCCATTTTGGCCACCCTCAAAATCGACATAGCTGAAACCGACTGTCCATAGCAGATAGTCGGGAAAAGTCACATCAGAATACAGGTAACCCTCATACCATTTGCCCGTTAAATCCTCCTTAGCGCGAAGCAGAAGCTCGCGACTAGGGTCATCTAAAATGACGCGCGTGCGGCGGGTACCATCGATGTCATAGATGCTGAAACCGGTTGTGACATTGAGATGTTCGGCTCGAAACACGTATTGGGCTTGGAGATCGTTCCCCTGATCATCCTGCTTCATTTTTTGGAGAGTTGGGCCAGCCCGACTCTGTGGACCGCGCTCGCTTGTTTTTTCATTGCGATCACCGTATATAAATGAAAAGATTAGATCAGAATGGGGCCAAGGCGCAAACCGGAATCCCACCCGGGGAAGATCTTGATTAATGCGCCGTCTGGCAATTCTGGAAAAATCATCTGGATCAAAATTTAGCCGTAGATCACCCTCATCCGTTTCCCGATGCCGATATTCAGCCTGAATATCAAGTTTATCCGATACCGATGCTTGAGCAAACACGTTATAGAGATCGTGCTCAAGATCGTTGTTTTTCCGGAATCCATCGGTTTCATAATGGAATTGGCCAAGGCTGTATGAGAATTGATTAAATACCCCTGATGCTGCGGCTTGATCAGCGAATGTGTCTTTGTTTCCGACAACACCCGTGGCTGTTAAATGAACTCTGTTACGTTCGAACAGAGGTGTGAATTCGTTGAAAGACGCATCTGAAGGACTGGCATTTATAAAGAGATTCAGATTCGTTTCCGCCGGCTCTGGCTGTACGGGATTTAAGTTGATTGGCTGCAATAACTGGGCTTGAAGCAACTCGCTGACACGTGCGGTCTCATGCCGCGGGCGTTCCGCGTAGCTATCAGAGAGAAAACGGTGAGCAGAATAGTTTGACGGATCCACATCGAGCGATTTTGTGCTTTCGTTAACAGCTAGTTGGTCGAAGCCGAGATCGTCATAGATCCGTGCCAAGCTGACAGAGCGCGCTGCCAAATCTTTATCCAATAATAGGCGTGAGCGGTATATAGCCCTGTTATCATTAAGCTCAATGGATCGCTGCAAGTCCTGCAAGGCATCCACCGGCCGGTTCACGGACTGCTTGAGAATTGCGTCGTAAAACCAGGCCGTAGGATCCTTGGAATCCAGCGTTTTGGCAATATCGAACTGCGTCTGAGCCAGCTTGACCTGCTTCTCCTCGAAATATGCCTTGCCCAAATAGCTTCGGATGAGCGCGTTATTCGGATCCAGACTCGCGGCTATCTCTATTTCACCGCGGCCTTGTTTTAGATCACTTTTACGGATCAGTGCCAACCCGAGCCCCAGCCGAGGAAGCGGTGCGCTCGAATCCAGCTCAATCGCTTTTTTAAATGCTTTCTTGGCATCCTTAATCTTAATCTGTGTAAGATAGGCAAACCCTAGCACTGTCTGGGTCCGCGCTAAGTCGGGGTTGCGGTCGACAGCTTTTCTTGCCGCCTTTAGCGCGCGGTCCAACTCACCGGCCGAAAGCTCCAGTTCCGAGACCCTGGCCCAGGCAAGAGAATTTTCAGGATCCAGTTCCGCCGCTTTCTTTGCACTTTCCAGGGCCTTTTTTATCTCAAAATTTGCCTGATAAGCATAGGATAATGCGACCCGTGGAACGGGTGACTGCAGGTCAATTTGGGCGGCCTCGTTAGCAAGTTTAAGGGCTTGATCCTTTTCGTTTTGGACAACTTCGATAATGGATCGCAACGCAAAGGCGGTGCCATTGCGTGGGTTGAGTTTCAAAGTCTGCTCGATATCCGAACGCGCCTCATCCACGCGTCCTACGGTAAGGAGCAATCCTGCTCGTAGATTGAGGTATCGTGCATCGCGATGAGTCCTAGGGACTCTCTCCAAAGCTGTAAAGGCCCCCGCCAGATCGCCTTTCCAGTAGCTGTCAAGAGCTTGCTGTATTGTTTGGGCAGCCGGGCCGGGCTGGTATTCAGCGACTTTATAATCGATGATCGGCGGGTAATAAAGAGCCCATTGCACCGCATCCCGGGGACGCACCACAACTCTCAGCACGGGTGCTTTGCCTGCCACGGCAACCGCCGATTGCCCCCCGGCCAGTACCAGGCTCCCCGCTTTATTCGAAGCGGCAACCCGCCCTTCGAATATGGTTATGAAAGTCTGATCTTGCGCGACGCGCACATAAAATTCGGTACCTTCCACGGCCGCATTTAAAAAGGGTGTCACCACTTTTAATCTTCGAGGCTGGCGGCTGAAAAAATGCGTAACCCCTTTGAGTATCTCGATCAGGAAAGTCTTTTCTTTTTCAACTCCGGTAAAGGTGACTGTTGTATTCTGATCAAGACGAAATAGGGTTTCGTTGCTCAAAACAATGGCGGCTCGGCTGTTTTTTAGCACCCGAATCATGTCTCCGGGACAATAGGTCGCATTCAACCCAACCGGCATCCACTTTGATTCACTGGCTTTTTGGACTTGGACCACACCCTGCACGGATACAATTTTTCCACCCCATTGCTCGCATGACTGGCCGAGTGCAGCACCGGCAAACAGGAAAGCTGAGCATATGCTCAAACCCAGAGACACGATCAACACACGAACTTTGAAGTGTTTCATGGCGGCTCCTTTTTTGTGATGGAAAACGTGTTAACTAGTGCCTAAACGAAAATTTCGGTTTTGTGTAGGTTGGGTAGAGCCTGATCATTTATGTTGGGTTTCTCCGCCTCCGGCGGACCAACCTACGAAAACGTTGCATTACCGGAACATGATCTCAAAGGGCGAAACCCAACAAATGGAAATTAGCCGGTTTTCATTCAACCACGAACTATTTTTTATTCAAATAGACGGTACCATCCCAGTGGGTTGCCGGTGGCTCTGCCCGATATTTCTCAGACAGCGCGAGAAAAAACCGTGACGGCCCATCGGTATGGTCCAGTTTCAAAGCACCATTAAAAAGATCGATGGCTTCCCCCCATGCCTGCCTTTGATAGGCATCGACCCCCCGGGCAAATACCCTGCAAAGGTTTTTTTGTTCTTCTTTGACTTCTTCGGCTTTGCAGATCAATTCGCTTACTTCTACGGACTTTGACTTGCCGGCCAGAATGAATTTGCCAAGCCGTCTTTTATAAAAATCCTCGAGTTGATCCAGCACCTCTGCGGACACCAGTATTTGGGTGTTTAAAAATTTGTTTAAACCCTCCATCCTGGAAGCGGTATTGACGATGTCACCGACCGGCCGGTACTCAAAGTGATCCATGGCACCGACATTTCCCAAGGAGATGTAGCCGGAATGCATTCCGATGCGAATGGGAAGCTGTCGGTCAACGAGGGGCTGATTAAAATGTTCTACCGCCTGGACAATGTCCAACGCCGCGCAACAGGCGCGATTCCTTGCAGTTGCATCCGGATGCGCTGTTGCCCATATAGATAGAATTGAATCCCCTTTGACATCGGATATAATTCCGGCATTTTTTCTGACAGGTTCAAATATAGCTTCATAATAGGTATTCAGGAAGCTGCTGAGTTCCTCGGGATCCATGGTTTCGGAAAAAGCCGTGTAGTGTTGTGCGTCTGTAAACAGGCAAATCCCGTAGACAACCCGACTGCCGCTTTTGATATCCGACATGTTTTTAGCCAGCCGATTGACGACATCGTCCGGCAGATAGTATCCAAAGGCGGTGCGAATATTGCGACGCTCCTTGTTCGCCTGGAAATACTTCCACATTACAGCTCCAAAAAAGGTAACCGGCGCCTGAAAAAACAATGGAACAATGAGCGGGTACCACAGTCCGTGGTGCTTGAATTGAAAATGTGCAAACCCCATATAAAGCAGGCTTAAACCAACAACGCTGCCTGCGGCAATAACGGGTGGCGACAGTAAACACAAAATCGTTAATACCGCCCCCCAGAGAGCAACAATTGTAATATGCATCCCAAGGTTAAGCGGCTCAACAGGCGAATTTTCTAAAATGTTAGCAAAAGCAGTCGCCGCTATTTCGACGCCGCTGATATCTAATCCGCTGGACTGTGAGAATACGGTATAAAACCCGTCTTTTTCCTCCGGTCGCAACTGTTCGGAGAGTCCAATAAAAATGACCTTACCGCTTAAATCATCCAGGATAGACCCGCCAGTCGAGTTTTTAGGATCTTCGATTATTTGATGGTAGGAAATTGTACGAATCGTGCCTGCCGGGCCATAATAATTCAGATAAGGGCTTTTGGGGCCCTGATACATCCGAATCAGGGAAACAAGGATTTGATTCTTCTTCGCATCAGTTGCCAAGGTCTTCGACACCCTTAACCTTTCCAACAAGTTTTTTGCTATCGACGGGTTTTGCTCAAAATAATCTCTCAACAGCCGGATGATATCTTTGACACTTTTTTCAGCAAAAGCGTTTTTACTGCTAACCGGAAGTCTTTTCGTCAGATCAGGGCTGACCGTTTTTAACCAGCGAATAAGATCATCGTAAACCCTCATGGCGTAAATTTGAAA
>CALZJV010000365.1 GCA_945787595.1 uncultured Desulfobacterales bacterium
GGATTTAGTTGATGAATTTTTCGCAATTTTATCAGAAAATTCAAACAATTCTTGAAGCTGAATTGCCGTTCGGCACTTCGATTATCAAAGAAGGTTGCGATATCGCCAAAGATATTGAAATCGGCCGTACCGCGTTCATGGACAAACTGGGAGTTGACTCTGAATTGGAGTATAAACGACAGTGTATTAAAAACAAACAAATCATGTATCACGCCCACATTGGAATGAACACGTGGCGGGATACAGCTGAGGCCCTGGCACTCCTTTTTAGAACCGCTGAAGAATCGGGTTTTGTAGTCGACAGGGCTGGTATCTGCCTGGACCGGCGCATGGGGTTGCCCAAAAACCAACGAGACCAGATACCGGCTGAAACCGGCCCTATGCTGAAAACCCATAAGCAATGGTTACAGGTTGGACGGGTGGTTCCCATACAGCCGCATATGGGTGATTTCATGATCGGATTTCCGGCATCGGTTGAAAACACGATCCAAGCGCTGAAGGCCGGGGTGACGACCATCGGAAATCTTTCGCAATTTTTTGCTCACGAAGTTCCGATGTGGACCGATAAAGTGACCACCGCTGTTGAAACGGTCAAAGCCATATCCATCATGGGGGCGATGCAAAATAACGGCACGCTGGTGCATTCTTACCTGGAAGACGGTTTCGGAGCGCTTTTTTATGATTGTGCTACGGTGGCCGGATGGGCCTTTTTGGAACGATATATCGTGGAAGATCTTCTAAATGCGAAACTTTCCCATTGTATCGGTGGGTTGACCTCCGATCCTATAAAACGTGCAGGATGGATTTTCACGCTGCATGAAATCCACGAGCATGATTGTATCGGCTCCATGATATATGGTGATACCATTTCCTTTGGCAACGATTTTATCCAAAACCGAGGCCTGGTTGCCGAATATCTATTGTGGGATATCATGTCCCAGCTGGAATGCCCCACCGGGAATGCCGTGCTTCCGCTGCCGGCCACCGAAGCATTGCGGATACCATCTGCCGACGAAATTGCCGAGGCTCAATGCTATGGACGGCGGATAGAGGAGACAGCCAGACGGTTATGGCCTCACATCGATTTTACTTCAGCATACGATTTTTCAGCGAAGCTGTATTCCGCCGGAAAATCAGTGTTTGATAAAGCTCTGGACGGATTAAAAGAAGCAAACGTTGATATTTGTGATCCAGTCCAAATGCTATATGTGCTGAAGATGCTTGGGCCAGCCGATTTCGAAGAAATGTTTGGCGCCGATAAAGCTGATGAAGATTCGCCCAGAGGACGTCATCCCGTTGTTCTGACAGATGTATACGCATTGTCACAATGCATAATTAATGAATACGGACATATCTTTGACAACCCCAACTCAAGAAGCATATTAAAAGGACGCAAACTTTTAATTGCTTCAACCGATGTGCATGCCCACGCCATCACGATCATCCATGAGCTTCTTTCCCGGGCCGGAACGAAAATAATTAACTTGGGAGCTGAAATTAATCCGGACCAAATTGCCCGGGCAGCCAGCTCCGGTAGCGTAGAAGCAATTTTGATCAGCACTCACAATGGAATGGCGCTGGAATATGCCAAACGCCTGAAGACTGAGCTAGACAGGCAAAAGGTAGATGTTCCGGTTGTAATGGGCGGAATCCTAAATCAAAAAATGGAAGATGTGGCATTACCCGTAGATGTCACCACCAACCTCAAAGAACTGGGGTTTTATCCCAGTCCCAAATTGGAGGGTAGATTCCGAAAATTGCTTGAACATGACGTAATATCGAAAAAAAAGGAGGTCAGCCACGGGTCGCCCTAATATTTCACATCCATACAAAAAATTTAAAGATCCATTTCTCTATTAGGAGGCTGTAATGGCTTTAGATGAAAGAAGACTTGCCTTCATCGGCGCGGGTCATATAACAAATATTATTTTGGATAACCTGGTCAAAGCTGAGAAATTACACACCCATCGGGTGATTGCCAGTGATCCGGAAAAAAATAAATTGCAGCGACTTTATGATAAGTATGAAATTATCATGGCGCAAGACAATATTGAGGCCGTTGACAAGGGGGATTTTATTTTTATCAATGTCCCTCCCCAGGTGGTGGGAGATGTCATTGACGAATTGAGCCGGAAACGACTTCCGAAAAACAAGCTCGTTGTTACCCTGGCCGCAGGCATACCGATAAATGCTTATGAAAGCCTGGGGGATAACACACCTGTTGTCAGAGCACTGCCTAATCCACCCAGTCAGATCGGCATGGGTATTGCTGCGTTGGCCTTTAATCCACACGTAAAGGATAAACAAAAAAGCGATATCTTCGAGCTTTTTGCCTCACTGGGGGAATATGTTGTTCTCAGAGAAGAAAACATTAATGCAGTGATGGCCTTGAGCAGTCCTGCTGCAACCTACCTGTTTTTTCAATCGCTGATCGATGCCGGCGTCAGGGCGGGCATCGACCGCGAGACATCAACGAAAGTTGTCTACCAAACCATCGTGGGAGCTATGGAAATTTGGAACCAGCGACAGGCCTCACCCCATGACTTGTTGTCCGAAGCAAGTACCCCGGGGGGAATTTCCGTAGAAAGCATTTTCACATTAGAACAATATGCGTTTAGAGCCGCACTTAATGAAGCAATTAACAATGCTGCTTTGAAAGCCGAAGAATTAGGTGACGCAGTTCAGAAAACATAATCTGCCTGAATCGAATCCGTTGAATTAATTGATATTATTATAGATTTGTTCAGTTAACCTACAACGGATCCGCCTATATTTATCGGTTATGAATCACCTTTTACAGGCAATTCAATTTTAAATACGGTTCCTTTGCCCGGAATGCTCTCACAGGTTATATAACCTTGAAAGGATTTAACAATGTTGTATGCGATGGAAAGGCCTAACCCAAAATGTCCGCCTTTCTTTGTACTGACGTAGGGGTCAAACAATTTCTCCTTTATGGCATCTGGAATACCAGGCCCTTCATCTCGTACCTGTATCTCTATGTAACCGATGGCATCCTTTTTTTCGATCACACGCCTGCTGCCATCCGGAACCGAAAAATGACGTGTCTGTATATAAAGATTTCCTCCCGACGACATGGCTTCAACCGCATTTTTTATGAGGTTTAAAATAACTTGTTTGAGACCTGCCTTATCTGCGTTGACTTTTGGTAAAGCCTTTTCAAAATTCGTCACTAATTTTATATCTGAATGCTCTAGTAAGGAATTCTTGGTAATCTTGACGATATCCTTGAGCAACGCATTTACATCAGTCATTTCTTGCGTTTCTGGCTTTTCCTTTGAAAAATCAGTTAATTTTTTAAGGACTTGGGCGACACGGCTAATCTCTTCGTTGATAATCCCAATTTCATCCAGCGCGATATTTCCCTCGGATAACTTTATTTCAAGTATTTTTAAATAATTTTTAATAATGCTCAAAGGATTGTTGACTTCGTGGACCACTCTCCTAGCCAGATCGCTGGAAGCCTCTGCACGCTTGACCTGAACCTCATGCAATTGTTCCTGCCTAAGATGATCGAGTTGAAGCGCTAAAGCACCTTTATGAATTAAAATTTTCAACATTTTTTCGTTTTTTGAAAGGTACGGCAAGTCATTTTTCTGGATTGCAAGAACCAAGACCCCTACCGTGTCCCCTTGCGCTGCTATGGGGAGACAATAGATGCCTTGCCCTCCAAGCAAGCTAATGATCTGTTCATCCATGATCGGCAAAAAGCCTTGAACCCCCAACTTGAAAGAGTTCAGCGGCTTTTTCCCAAGAATGACTTTTACCAGTAGACTTTGTTCCAAACTCTTGGGAACAGCGAGGCTGTGGTCTTTTGTATAGCGACCATTTACATCTTGAACATATCCAAAAAGAACCCCTTTTTTTTCATCTAACAGGAAGTAAATGAAACGATTGATACCCACCAGTATTTTCAGTCCGTCTGAAATAACGGTTAGAAAGTCATTCTTATCCTTGGCTGTCAGGAATCCCTCAAGCGTTACGGTGAGCAGCGATACGTTCCGCACGTCCTGGACGAGTACATCCTGTATCTTGCGATCTTTTTCATCGATCGATTTTATAGCTGATTCATCAATATTTATTCCGATGCCTAATGCATTTGCCACATCCTTGGCCTTAAGTTCGGATTTTTCAATAAAATCATTACACTCCGATGAGCTATATCCCAAAATTTTTTGGGCCAATGCGATGCCTTCGTTTATTTTGGCTTCAGTGTCCTGGCATAAAAAATTGGCGATATAGACAATCTGCGTCATCGGAAGGGCTTGAGCGATACGGGCAGGGCTTTCATGATGATAGCGTACTGGATCCGAAATCACGCTCTGGAAGTTCCAACGATTTAGAAGCCATGTCGCAACTTCGCTATGGGTTGCACCATAACGGGCTTCTTCATTTATTAGCTGTTGACGATAACTATGAAAATCTTTAAGAATATTTTTATATTCCACATTAAAATTAGTCCACAGCACTACTTTGCCGATGTCATGCAAAAGGCCGGAAACAAATGCCTCATCCGGTTGGCTGAAGTTAAGATTTACGGCCATATTTTTTGCTAAAAAGGCACATCTGAGGGAATGCCACCAGAACGATTTTAGATTGAACGATCCGTTACTCATATTCTTGGAAAAAGCTTCATAGACACAGGCGCAGATAGCCATGTTCTTGATTCCACTGATACCAATGAGGTTAACGGCCCGGTTGATTTCATAAATTTTCGAAGACAGTCCAAAATAGTTCGAATTGACCAATTTTAGAACGTTGATACTCAAAGAGGGGTCTTTGCTTACAATGGCTGCAATTTCGTCGAGATTAACCTTGTCCCGGCTGCAGGCTTCAAACAGTTTCAGTAAAATGTGAGGAAGAGTGGGAAGATTTTTCAGGACAGATATTTGATCAAAAAGGGGTTTTTGAGCTTCCATTAACTGCGTACTCCCAAATCAGAAATAATATCATACCAAATACTGATCATTTTTAGGTCAGAGAGGCGGTTTCTGATGAGTATCCGCATCAACAAGTAAGTAAGTTGATCCAGGATAAACTCTGAGTGGATTGAAATACAAAAAATTCACTCCAGCTTTTAAAAATAAATTTATTAGTCCATATGGTAATTTTACGAGTCATGCTTTTCTCCTTAGTGAATGCAGTTTGTTGCATTCCTTAAAAAAATGTTTTTCATTACTTTTTAAAAATTCAAATTTATAGGAAACACTCCTCCACTCATTTTAAAGCATGAATTATGCCAAAATCTTTAATTTAATAATTTCTAATTATTATAAAAGGTTAAATCTTTTAGCGAAGAAAGTGGAATGTATCTATCGATGAAATTTTGACTATGTACAATTTATGCGTTTAAATTTTGACCTTATACTGGCAAGATCGGATGATTCTAATTGATCATCATACCAAATCGCCGCCTTTGTAGACCGCTTCAATCCCCTCCTTTAAGGCAAAGTCGATGCCATTAACTGTGCCAATGTTACGAACTGTGGTAAAGCCAGCTTTCAAGGTGGCTTCGGCCGCGCAAGCGACCCGCAGGGTGCGCAACTTGTCCTCCACCAGGTTTTCCTGATAGGTGTCGGCCATGCCGTGCAAATCCAAGTGTACGTGGCAGTCCAGCAGGCCGGGAATGATCCATTTGCCGCTTAAATCCACCACCTGAGCTTTTGGCGGGCAGTGAACCTCCCGATCTCGGCCCATGGCCTCGATAACATCGTTTTTCACCAGAAGCGCAGCGTTCTCGAGCCACCGGTCGCCTCGTACGTCAAAAATTGTGGCACCTTTATATAAGGTGTGCATTTCAGTTCCTCCGGATTGATTCTGAAAGCTTCGTAATACAAAGAAGTTCATAATTGTTTAGACAGGGATTCACCGCCCGCTTCGCTCGAGTCGCAGCCTCCGGCCCATAGGCTCCCGGCTTGACTCAGTCCCGCAGGGGGCTGCGCTCCGGAGTATAAAGCCTACAGCTCGAAAAGGCCTACGCCCCGGCGGGAGATCGCAGTCCGCCTGAGGCGGATTTAACTTTCTGTTGAGAGGCCAGAAAGTTAAAAAAATACGCCCATTGGCAGTAGTGTCGCGTGCTATTTTTGTTCCATCCCGCCTAAGTATTTTCTTGCGCTTGAGACGGATTGTCCTTTGTGTTTGCCGTCCTTCCTGTCCGCCGTTGTTTTTGGAGGATCAACGGCAAACACAAAATAACTATTCTCTGCGCCCTTAGCGTCTTGTATGTCAACAATTAATCAGGATGACTTAAACCACCAGCGCTCCATCGACTTCCAGCCATCGACGTCTCTGTTTGCGGCCAGGGGGCCATGGGCCACCTTCCAGCCATCGACGTCTCTGTTTGCGGCCAGGGGGCCATGGGCCACCTTGCTGCGGCTGGCAAAGACGTATTGCGCATAGACCGGGATGATCGTACCGCCGTCGTCACGCACGATCTCCTACAACTCCCAGTACATCGTGCGGCAGCGGTCGGGGTCGAGTTCATGCGGGTTCGGTGGCGATTATCCATGCAGCGGGTCGGCTCTGAGAAACTCCCCAACCCCTCAACTAATTAAGTTAAGATCTACGGTTTGTGGTCGACCGGATATGCGCGAGAACGATTTCCGCGAGCGGTTTTCCAAGACCGGGAGGGATATCGTGACCCATACCATCGATCAATTGAAATGTTGCGTCTGGAATCAGCTCGGCGGTTTCCTCGCCATTTACCGGTGGAATCAGCAGATCACCGGTACCGTGAACCACCAGGGTCGGCCCTGAAATCGTTCTGACCAAATCCCTTGTGTTTTTTCTGGAGAAGATGGCAAGCAGCTGTCGGTTGGCACCGTCGGGCGAGTAACAACGGTCAAAGGCTGCTGCAGCGATCCGGCGTGAGTAATTATCACCTTCGAAATACTTTTTGCTGCCGAACTGACGAACGTATTCGACCCAATCCTGGATAAACGCTTCGCGGGATCTTCGGACCGACCACAACGCGTCGATGAGCGCGGGGTCGACAGATCCGCTGCCGGACATAATCGACGTCATCGAAAGCACCCGGGAAGGGTATTTCGCCGCCAGCAGTTGGGCGATGAAACCGCCCATGGAAATACCGGCGATGTGGGCCGTATCGATGTCGAGCCCGTCCATGAGAGCAACGACATCCAGTGCCATATTCCGCCGTTTCAGTGCTTCGAGTTCCCGGCCGGCAATGCGATCAAATTTTCCGGAGAGTCCGGTATCCCTGTTGTCGAATACTATCGTTCGAAATCCCCGGGTCGGAAATGCCTCGCAAAACGATTCCGGCCAATGGATCAGTTGCGTCCCTTGCCCCCGGATCAGAATGACGACTCCTGCTTCCCCGCTGCCAGATGCTTCATATGCGATTTCAACCGGGCCGGTTTGGATGATATCCATTTCTGTGCACCTCCATTGCGACATATTTACATAAGAAAAATTATTGTTGTCAAGCCCCCTTTGACAGAGATTAGGAAAGAAACCATTGGGCGGGTAATAATGAACGCCCTCCGTGCGATTTTTCGCTCTGAAAATTCATGCTTCAATTGTAGCTTTTAAGATTTCAGATTACGCAAGGACGAATATATTCTTTTCTGAGTATTTATTTTTGTTGGGTTTCGTACCTGCTTCCACCGTCAGAAAATGCACCAGATACATTGCAGACTACCTCTACCAATCCTCAAAATTAAAGCCGGTTGAATTTTATAAAAGGAGGGCGTTAGGGTTGAATAGTGAAGTAAACTTTGAGCCATAATTATTATTCACTATTCAAGCTTTGACCCCAAATACCTTCCAGGTATATGCGTTCGGTGCCTGGAAGAGCGGCGGGGCTTATCCTTGGATCGGCATTGACGAAGAGCAGATGCAGGTCACTGGCACAGATGCCGCACAACTGATTGCGCATTCTTACCCAACGGGGGCCGGGCAAAGGTGCCTCAGGTACATCCGTGAAGCGGGTAGGAGATAAGCGCGAATAAACCACCGCCGGCCAAATCGGCTGCAGAACTTTGGAAAGCAGAATTTTAGGGATACTTTTCTCAAAATAAATCGTACGCATCCGTCATCCTCCTTTTGCCCAAAAAAATATTTGGTCATTCGACACGCAACCGGAGTGCCAAACCGAACCATCCCGTCATTAAAATTGAGACTGCACCATGCTGAGTGAAAGTTTGATAATTAGTAAATCAGAATCATAATGTGTCAATTTACTTGCAGACCTGTTAGACGTAATATTTTTCTATAATCCAAGATCCTGGTTAATTAGTATAACCTTTATTCTGCCTTTGGGATGAGATTTTTCATGAATCGTCCATATATTGCAGATCCTGTCGGAACTTTTGCAATCCATGCAGTAAGAGGTCTTTACACACGGTGTTTTTTTGCCGTGTCTTATGGCGTTTGCAGGGGCCGCAAAATTCTTTATACGATTCATTGCCTCAACAAGATTTGAGACTATCTTATTGCGACCCACCATAATGACGACAATTTTAGGACCAAAAGTAATTCCACCAACACGGTTTCCTATCATATCCAGGTTTACAAGCATTCCAGACTCTATTACTGCATTGGTGCCGGTAAAAAATAAATCAGCCAAAATTGCCTCTCTGCGACGTTCCATACTTTTCTCACGGGATATTTTCTCACCAAAGGTTTCAATCAATCTTATCTCAGATTTTTTTCTAAAGTATTGCAGTATGCCTGTTGCGTAGAGAGTCAGTGAATCGCCCCAAGACACACTTGTTATATCTATCTCAGGTAAAATCTGGTCAATAACAATCTTTTTGGCATCAGAAGGGGTTTCTGCAACAAAAGCGCTGAAATTGTTTTCTTCTAATGCGTCTTTACAATTCTTTAATCTTAGTTCCCAATACATAATCTGTAAAGTCACCATCACTTCGCCCAAAAAAACAGCAGCAATAACCCCCGCCGATATCGGTTCGAGTGTTGCGGTAATGCTGGCATGCGTTGGCTTTATCCGTTTAACTCCTTCAAAATAGAGTCCAAATGGAAGAATGGTTCCGCAAATGCCAATGTGGTTCTCAATTGAATCAGCTGAAAAGCTGAGATGCCGTCGTTAAAGAGAAATTTGGCAGAAGTCCCGGATATGGCAAACAAAATGGCTGCCAGAGAAACATAAAGATATCCCAGCCTGGCTTGTTTTAGATCGATTTTATTCAATCAGCCCCTCTAAAATTACTATTAATTGGATCTAAGACTTATATAAAACAGTATTTTTAAGCCTTACAGTTTGAACACATCCGACGAACTCACCATTTTTTATAATGGGTGAAAGGGTCACGAAAATGATTTTTCCATAGGGTTTAGCCTCGTAATGAAAAGGGTCCTTTCTTCCCTCCTCGAATTTCTTAAGCATCAGATCCACTTTTTTGTTGCTATCTGCCATTTTATGATGTGAATGGATATCCGTGCCGATATACTCAGGTTTTCGGTCTAAAATCTTGGCCGAATGCTGGTTATAGTATAGAAGTGTTCCTTTTGTATCGATAATCGTCACGGCAATCCCCATGCAGTCCATCGCAAGATTGACTAGTTCTCCCAACTGGTTTTTTGGTTCATTGTCATTCATTTTATAACCTGAATATTACGGCCTGAAATTTCTACTTCTGCATTTCCTCTTTAACAGCCAGGTCTATCCTTTCTATGGTCAACGGTTTTTTAACAAATTTGCCTGCGCCTAGTTTTTGGGTTTCCTTGACATCATCCGTTTCAGCGAACCCACTGACTATGATGGCCTTTTGATTTGGATGAATCTTTATTATCCTCTCATATGTCTCACGTCCATTTATGCCTGGGTCCATAATCATATCAAGCAACATCAAATCTACAGGATTCTCCTTTAAATATTCGACGGCTTCCTCACCACTGGAAACGGCTTTAGTTTTATAGCCGAGGGTTTCTAAAATCTTACAGGATACATCCCTTTGGCTTTCTACATCATCAATAACCAGAATCTTCTCTCCGTCGCCTTTCAAATCTTTTAAGGGTATGGACAAATCCATTCCCGTTAATTCTTCCCTGGTTATTGGAAAGAACAATTCAAAGGTAGTGCCATTCTTGTTACTTGTTACATCTAAATACCCTTTGTGGTCTTGTATAACATTCCAGACAACAGCCAACCCTAAACCGGTACCACTCCTCCCCATAATCTTCTTTATGACGCTGTTGCCGCGCGGTCGCATCCTGAGGACAGAATGCCATTAAATAAGTAAACCAGAGGGCTATTTGCTTAGGTTAAAGAGGCTTGTAGCCGAAGAAGATCGGAATCGCTAAAACCAAAGGCTCCCAGTAGGTACAGATTAAAAGAACCACAATGTTTTTGATTTGTAACTATTGTCAGATGCTGTATACTCTGCCACTTGCAATTTGAACATCAATTATCCTCAATATAGTAACGTCATATTTAAAGAATTTATTTAGGAGCCGTAAATGAATCCATTTTCTTTCCTGGGTATTAACGCCGTTTCATTCGGCATCGACCGGGTCGAACAACTGGCAGAAG
>CALZJV010000366.1 GCA_945787595.1 uncultured Desulfobacterales bacterium
TTAGCGGCAGTCAATTTTTGGCCGACCGGGGTTATCCCGAAGTGGGCGATCTTGTCAGGCAGCACGTCGTTCTGGATGAATATTCCACCAATAAGATTCCTTCAGAGGCTGATATTCTCAACTATGCCGATAAACGGGTTCTCCACGATGAAATCGTTGATCTTGACACACGATTGGATTATATCCTGGAAAGATACGCAAAAAAAGCTGATCATCGGGCACGAATTCATCTCCTTTGGGGAAAAACCAGAAATTTGGAAAATAGAATTTTCAGTGATTTACCATTCTCCCCGCAAGACCTCAACGGGATTCTCAACGCCGAGGATTGGTCGGTGGATTTGATTGAATATCAAAAGATATGCCGTCTGAACTCCGATCCCGCCGGCACATAACGGGCGCTCGCGCGATAATGGTTGCCCGCTTTGATTTCAATATCGGCGTCGGTTAATAACTTTTTTTCATAAAAACTATAATATTTATTCCTTTGACTTATTTTCATTGGGATATGATATTGACCGCACCTTCGGTTTTCTGTCAGCCCCCATGGATATTTTTTTAAACCTAGGCTTAACCCGACCAAATTCTCCAACAAAGAAAGGAGGTGACCTAATAATCCACCATCAGCTGAACCTATAACTTTTTCGAGAAAAGAAAGGGGGAAAAAATGTATACTAGAAAATTTACTGTAACGGCGATTACCTGTTTCATAACTATTTTTTTTTCGTTGATGCTTTTCGGCAGCGCTTTTGCTGAGTGTGAAAACCCTGATACACTGACCTTTTCAATTATTCCCACCGAAGAAACGATTCAAGAATTAACCATTTACAAACCGGTGATCGACTATCTTTCCAAAATGACCGGAAAGAAAGTGGAATTTTATATGCCGACCTCCTATTCGACGGTGGTCGAAGCGTTGATCGGAAAGTGGGTCGACGTTGCCGTCCTCGGTCCGTATTCTTATGTGATTGCAAATTCCAAGGATTCGGATGTGGAAGTGTTTGCCACCTATGCCAAGAAACCGGGGCATATCCAGGAAGAAGGTCCGGGGTACAAGGCCGCCCTGGTTACCAAAAAAGGGAGTAAATTTACGACGATCGAATCCCTGAAAGGGGCTGTGATCGGTTTGACCGATCCGGCGAGCACCTCCGGCAACCTGGTGCCCCGGGTTGTTTTTACCAAGGTCATCAACCAGCCGCTGGAAGATTACTTTAAAAAAATCGTCTACACGGGCGGACATGATCTGTCGACCATGGCCGTCTATGAGGGCAAGGTGGATGCTGCATTCGTCGCCACCCATCGATTTGACAACGTCATTGAGCGTGGCATGGTCAAAAAAGAAGACTTTAATTATTTATGGTCTTCACCGGCGATCCCCCAGGATCCGTTTGTTTATCGGGGGAGCCTGTGCCCGGAACTCAAACAGAAAATTGAAGAAACCTTTCTGACACTGCAAAATGAACCGTCCTGCAGTGCCTTTTTGGAAAATGTCAATTCCAACAAATTCGTGAAGATGACACCCGCCGACTATGATGTCATTCGCGATCTCAAAAAGGCCAAGGACGCAGCCAAAAAGTAGAACGAATCATACTGGTCTTATCATAGGATTCTAAATAACGAATAACAACTAACCACCAGCACCCTGATGGAACGGTTTTGGTTCGATTCGGGGTATCGGTCCGGTTATCGGTCCGGTATTATGCTCCGGCAAGCCGCCCCGGGTTCGATGTTCAGTAAACTGATGTCAGCTGGAGATGCTTATGCCAACGCTTGAAGTCAATGACCTCAGAATTCGGTACACGCGGTCAGGACCGGAAATTTTAAAAGGCGTCAGCTTTAACGTCGAAAAAGATGATTTTTTTGCCATTATCGGTCCCAGCGGGGCCGGTAAATCAACCCTCATCCGGTGCATCAACCGCCTGGTCGAACCCAACGGCGGGGAGATCATTCTGAATGGCAAAACCATAACCAACATGGGCAAGCGCGAATTGAGAGCTGCGCGCCGCAACATGGGGATGATATTCCAGGAGTTTAACCTGGTGGAAAGGATGTCCGTTATGGACAACGTCCTCTCCGGCCGATTGGGCTATGTGGGAACCTTTCGCAGCTTTTTACGCTGGTATCCGAAATCCGACATTCAACGGGCTTTGGAATTGCTTGAAAAGGTGGGACTGGGTGATTTTGTCGACAAGCGCGCCGATGAACTGAGCGGCGGTCAGCGGCAGCGGGTTGGCATTGCGCGGGCGTTGATCCAACACCCCCAGCTGCTTCTCGTCGACGAGCCGACCTCCAGCCTTGATCCCAAAATTGCCCGGGATGTCATGGGAATGATCAAATCCATGTCCCGGGATGCCGGGGTTCCGGTTTTATGCAACATTCACGATGTCCAGCTTGCCCTGGAGTTTTCGAATAAAGTCATCGGCCTTCAGGATGGGGTGAAAAAATTTGAGGGACCGACAGACACCGTCAATAAAAACACCCTGGATGAGATTTATGCCATGGAAGTTTTGTAGTAATTCCCAAAATAAAGCCAACGCATACGATTATCCTTATGCTAGAATTGTTTTAACATGCAAACCCAGGAGTGATGGCGTGTTGGAATTTTGGAGGATTGGATATCCTTGCCATCACTCCAGTGCTCCAATACTCCAGGGTTAGACTAAAGTTTTTAATAATTGCATCAGCGAAATTTAGACCAGGATTCAGAATTATTGCCTACCAGTGAGGGCCGATCATGAGTGAAGAGATTTACGCGTCAAAATTCAAGCAGATTCTGGTTGCCAGAAAGAAAAACAAGGCCATTCGCTATGCGCTTTATGGCATCGTTTTTATTCTGGTTATATTCAGCATCCAAAGTACCATCATCGAAGATACGGACTGGGAGCGGATCGGAACCATCGGATCGGTATTTAAGGCCCTGGCCCGCTTTTTTCCGCCTGATTTTTCGCTGTTTACCCAGCTGGTGAAACCCACCATCGAAACATTTATGATTGCCTGCCTCGGAACCATGCTGTCTTTGATTCTGGCAATCCCGGTATCCTGGTTTGCCGCCCACAACATTACGCCTTACAAACCGGTTACCTACCCCATCGGTCGTGCGATTATGACCTTGACGCGTTCGGTCCATGAAATCGTGTGGGGCCTGTTGTTTGTATCGGCCGTTGGCCTGGGCGCTTTTCCGGGTATTCTGGCGGTGTCCATGCGGTCGATCGGTTTTATCTCCAAGCTGACCGCCGAAGCCATCGAAGATATCAACCCGGGCCCTTTGGAAGCCATCAAAGCGACCGGTGCCAATCAATTTCAGGTCATCTTGTACGGTGTTATTCCGCAAATTCTGCCGGTCTACCTGGGCAATGCGATTTTCCAGTGGGACATCAACATTCGCCGGGCGACCATCATGGGGCTGGTCGGCGCCGGGGGGTTGGGACTGACGTTTCACCGGCAGCTGGTGATGTACAATTACGGCGGGGTCACCACCGTTATCATCGCCATTTTATTTCTGGTTGGCATCGGTGAAATCGGCTCCTATTACGGCCGAAAAGCAATACTGTGATCGAAATGGAGAAATTGATGCGGGGTGAAATTACTTGGAACGGTTACCATGAACCTGTAAAAGCATATGTATCATGAGGATAGAACATGCCGACAGAGTCATATGAATTAACAACCGGGGTGCCGCGCACCTGGCGTCGCTTCAAATTTCCGCAATCATTGATCAAATACGTGATACTGCTGTTGATTCTGGTTTTCATCGCCATATCGATAGAATATTTGAATGTGCACCTCTCGCGCTTCGCCGATATGTTCGGGCGGCTTTGGGGACTTTTTTCAAAGCGATATTATCCGCCGGATATACCCTACATCCTTGACAGTGAATACCTGGGCTATGTGGTAGAAACGGTGAAGATGGCCTATCTGGGAGCACTCTTTGGTATCCTGCTGTCCATTCCGCTTTCGTGGTTCGCTTCTTTCAACATGTCGCCCAACCGCCGATTCTTATATCCGATTTCCAGATTTATACTGATGTTGTGCCGGTCGGTGCACGAAATGATCTGGACCATCCTGTTCGTCACCATTCTGGGGTTCGGCATGCTGCCGGGCGTGCTGGCGCTGGCGCTTTTCAGCCTGGGATTTACCGGCAAGCTCTTTTCCGAAGAGATTGAAGCCATCAACCGCGGGCAAGTGGAAGCCATCGAAGCAACCGGCGCCAACCCTTTAAAAGTGTTTGTTTATGCCGTGCTGCCCCAGGTCCGGGTAGCCTGGACGGGAATTGCCATCTATACCTGGGATGCGGCCTTTCGAGCCGCGACGGTGGTAGGTTTTTTTGGTGCCGGCGGAATGGGCTGGTATCTGCGAAGGACCGTCCAACAGATTGAAAGTACCCGGGTTGCAGCGATTTTGTTGTCGATCATCTTTCTGGTGCTCATATCCGAGGTAACCTCCGCCTGGGCGCGCAACAAAGTAGCCGGCAAAACCAGATAAGAAATAGGTTGAGAGGTTCAATGCTCACGCCCGCCCTGGCCTCCGGCTCGTAGCCTACGCCTCGGAGAGTGCGACGGCCGTTATCAAGGAGATCAACCCTTTGCTATTAAAAACATATGCCATGGATACAACTTCCTGAAATCAGGTCTGGGCCAGGGATTCCCTGTTAAAGTGCTGGTTCAGGAATCGATCACATTAAGCTTTATATTTATTCATTACAATGTCACATGCGGGTTACCCATATGTATAAAAAGGTGCGCGGCTGTTTATCGATTTTATTTTAAGTTCGGCTGGGCAAAAAATTGTCGAACGTATGGGGTATATTTCCATCAATGAGTAATTAATTTCACTTACTACCAATAACCATTAACATCTGAATACGCGCAAACGCGCATTCAGGATTTCACTATTTGCAGGGAGGAACAGGCAAAATGGGTAAAATCAGAATGGTCATGTTTGATCTGTCCGGAACCACCGTTTACGACGACACCGGTGTTCGCGATTGTCTGTACAAAGCGGCCCAGGAATACAATCTCGGCACCACGCCCGATGAAATCCTGCTGCACATGGGGACCAATAAAATCCATCTCTATCAGTTTTTAATCGCTCGATCCCAGGGCCAGGATATTGATTTCAGGGACTTCGAGAAAATCCAGGACCCCAAGACCTATGACCTGGCCAAGCAGGTTTTTGACCGCTATGAAGACATCATGATCGCCCATTACCGGTCAAACGTCCAAGAGGTGCCCGGCGCCGCCGACACCTTTCGCTGGTGCCACGACCACGATATCAAAGTTGCCACGGACACCGGTTTTCACGGTCAGATCACCGAGGCCATCATGGACGGTTTGGGCTGGGTGCGCGACGGACTGGTCGATTGCTCTGTACACGTCGAATCTGTTTCCGGCGAACGGGGCCGTCCGGCGCCCTTTATGATATTTCACGCCATGGAAAAGCTGGATGTCCAGAGCGTGCATGATGTGATCAAAATCGGCGACACCCCGGCCGACATGCTCGAAGGCCGCAATGCCGGCTGCCGCGGGGTGGTGGGGGTGCTCAGCGGACCTCGTCCGGTGACAGCCTGGGGCAAATACTGGCACACCCATGTGATTGAAAGTGTTAAAGATTTGCCTGAGCTGATTGAAGCTGAGTTTATTTGATATGGCCGCAAAAAGGCACAAAAAGCACAAAAATTATATTTCAGGACTTGTAAATTCAATGGGTTACAATGAATAAAAATCGAAATTCCAACTTTTTACGAAACCATCTTATTTAGAAAAACTATGTTTAGAACCATCATTTTTGATATTGGCGGCGTATATTTTAGCGACGGCACCCGAATTGCCGCTGATACCATCTCTGCAGAATACAAGATCGAGCGGGATGCGGTGGAAGCTATTTTAAGTGGAGAGCCGGGTAAGCAATATCGGACCGGAAAGATTTCAGCCGGGCAGTTCTGGCAACGGGCAAAAACCTCCTGGAATATTGAAGTTTCATCTGAGAAGCTTTCGCGGATCTGGTGCTCAAGTTATCAGCCCAATGAGGAAGTCGTCAGGTTGGTGGATCGATTGAAAAACGCCGGCTATGAACTGCTGTACCTTTCGAATAACACCCGGGAAAGGGTGGCCTACCTGGATGAAAAATATTCTTTTCTGCAAAAATTTGAGGATGGCATCTTCTCTCACGTGGCTAAACGCAAAAAGCCGGACCCCATCATTTATCAACTTTTACTGGACAGAGCATCACATCCGGCCAACGCGTGTGTTTACATCGACGACAAACCTGAATACCTCGGACCGGCCAAGAGCCTTGGGATGCAGGTTATCGCGTTTAAAAACGCTTCCCAGCTTGAAACTTAAACTTAAATAATTGTGAGTGTTGCGGGGGAATAAACGATGGCTAATACTGCAAAAGCGGCTGTGATGACGGCAGCCGGCCATGATCTGGAAATCAAAGCGTATCCTCTGCCCCGGGTGGAAAAAGGGTGTATTTTGGTTAAAATTACCTGTTGCACGATTTGCGGTTCGGATGTTCATTCCTGGAGCGGCCGCAGAACCGCTCCCACCCCGATTATTTTAGGGCATGAAATAGTAGGCAAAATCGTAGAGTTGGGAGAAGGCGTAACCCATGACTCCGGGGATCGGTCCCTTAAAATTGGCGACCGGATTACCTGGACCATCATGGACAACTGCGGCAAGTGTTATTACTGCCGCGAAAAAGAATTAATGATGAAGTGCCGAAATCTTAAAAAATACGGTCATGACAGTTGTGAAGAACCCCCCCATTTTATTGGGGGTTTCGCCGAATATTGTTATATTACTCCGGGAACCTGCGCCATAAAGGTACCTGATAATTTAACCGACGAAGAAGTCGCACCTGCCAATTGTGCCCTGGCGACGGTAGTCGCCGGCTGGGAAGCCGCGGCGGTCAAGCCATTTGAAAATGTGTTGATACAGGGAGCCGGAGCACTTGGGTTCTATGCCGCTGCCTTGGCCAGGCACTATGGATGTCGTCGTATCATCGTGAGCGACATTTTGGATCATCGTCTGGAATTTATTAAGACGTTTGGTGCCACGGATACTTTAAACGTCAAGGGGATGTCCGATGATGACACGATTCAGGTTGTCCGTGATTTGACGGGTGGTTTTGGCGTGGATTGCGTGCTGGAAGTCGCCGGGATTCCGAGCCTTATCCCGCCAGGTTTGAAATGCCTGAGAATGGGCGGTCGATATGTGGAAATCGGCAATTCCTCTCCGGGCGCAGATTTCACGTATGATGCCTGTGATATTGTGTGGCGCAGGCTCACTCTCAAAGGAATCCACAATTACGATGCCAGGCATCTGCAAATGGGCGTAGATCTGCTGGCGATGACCCACTACCGGTTTCCTTACAAAGAGATTGTCACTCATCGGGTCAGTCTGGCAGACATCAACCAGGGATTACGGTTGGCCGAATCCGGTGCGGCCGTGCGGGTTGCGGTACTGCCCTAACTGTTGCTGGTTTGCCGTGGGAATAAATCAATTTGAAGTTATTTTTCATTCTTGAATCGCTTGTATATGCATGAGCAGGCTGCCAAGAAAGAAATGACGGGCCTGGCAAATCGACGCTCATGAAAGGACGGGATTTGCAGTTTAAAATCTAAAGAAAGGCTCTGGTAATGATCGCTTTATCGACCTATTCCCTTTTTCTAAAAATGAATTATCTGGAGGCAATTCAATTTGCCGTTGATTCTGGGTTTCAAGGTGTTGAAATCTGGTCCAATGTTTTTGATTTTGAGCCCGGAATTGTAAATGATGGAGATGTTGCGACGATTAAGACCATCGCTCAAAATAATCACCTCTCTCTGGCCGTACATTTTATCGGCGACGCGAATCTTGCCGATATCAATACTGGGCATTTAGCAGAAAGCAGAAGGCAGCTGAGAGAAACCATCCGGCTTTGTCACGATATCGGAGGGGAGGTTGTTATCATTCACCCGGGAATTGCCGCACCCTTGTCTGTTCAAAAAAGGCATCCACTTACCCAATACCCGAAATTTACCCTGGAAAATATAAAAAAAGAAGCTTTGCTGCGCTTTAAGGAATCTTTATATGATGCAACTTCCGTTGCCGAAACATTTAATGTGGTCATTGGGTTGGAAAACTTCAGCCATGTCAGGAATTGTATTCAGTCAAAATATGAAGAACTGGTTGAATGGGTAGATGAAATTAACAGTCCCGCCTTGAAGATTACGCTAGACATCGGACATGCCAACCTTGAAGGTGGTGTCGAAAAGGCCATCGAAATATTCGGCTCGCGCATCGTGCATATTCACTTAAATGATAATGACGGACAATCCAGCCTCCATGGTAGGCTCGGTTCCGGGACCATTGACTGGCTAGCGATCGCCCCTTTTCTGGCATCCTTCAAAGGTATGCTTTCCCTGGAACTCATCGGCGTTGAAAATCCGGAGGATGAGGTTTTACGCAGTAAAGCTTTTCTGGAAAATTTATTAAATCAAAAAGCCGATGACTGTCAGGCCAAACAACATGGACCAAAGGATTTTGAGGCGTCTTAAATTTTTTAAACCCTGGCTTGTTTGGACAAACAAGTTTTTTTAAACCTAATAATATAAGGAGACATGATTATGCAAAATGAAAAAGGGAAACCCAAGAAAGAGCGAAATAGGGAATTAAAATCAGGTCTTTCACGCCGCGAGTTTATCGTCGGCACCACTGCCGGTTTTGTCACCTTATCACTCGGTGACTTGTTTTTGCCATCCCTTGGCAAGGCGGCAACGCCGCAAAAAGGCGGGAAATTGGTCTATGCCGGCAGCTATAAAAACACCAAACACAAAAGCGCTAAAAATGCAAAACATCCATATTACGGTATTGAAATCAGAACCAAAAATACATACAACCAGCTGACATGGGTTGACGAAAACCTCAACGTGGTGCCGGAAGTCGCCACGGCCTGGGAAGCCAATGACGGCCAGGACGTTTGGGAAGTCACCATCCGGGAAGATATTCAATTCCACGACGGTCGTCCCCTGACGGTGGAAGACGTGGTGGCCTCCTATAATTTGCATAAAGACGCCAAACTGGGCACCTCATTTGCAAAAAAGTTGGTTGACAAGGTGGAGAAGATCGGTCCCAACAAAGTCCGATTTTATCTCAAGACTCCCAACAGTGAGTTTGCCTGGAATATGGCCGAGTACCGGCAGGTGATGCGGCGCCGCTGGAAGAAATGGGACTGTCAGGTATCGGCAGCGGTCCTTTCAAGTTTGCCAAGGTCGACGTGGGGCGCAGAGTCATATACGAAGCCAACGAAAAATACTGGGGCAGGGGGCCCTATCTTGACACCCTGGAATGCGTCAACCTGCCGGGTATGAATCCCTTAAACGGCTACCTGTCCGGACAGTTTGATGTGCTGGCGAGCGTCGATCCATCTCTGATCGGCCAGCTGCAAAAAACACCTGATACCGTCATCGACATTAGTGTTGCCGGTGACCAGATACTCATGGTGCTGCCAAAATATGAGGGATCCCCTTTTATGGACAAGCGCATTCGTCAGGCGCTGTCCCTGGCACTCGACCGGGAGGCCATTATTCGCATTGTTTACGGCGGCAAAGCCGGTTGGATTTCCAACGACTCCCACATGGCGGCAACCAATGAGGATTTTCTACCGAAAGAACCGATACGTGATGCCAAGAAAGCCAAGCAGCTGTTGACCGAGGCCGGATATCCCAACGGCATCACCCTGCCGACATTTTATTATGCACCCTATGTCCCCGAAATCACCCGGGTGCTATCGGTGGCGGCGGAATCCGTAAAGGCAGCCGGTATTACCATGAAGATCGAGGAGAGACCGATGGCTGGTTACCGCAAATGGCGCGTGGAGGACAAGGAAAAAACCCGCAAACATCGTTTTGCCATGGGTCCCGTCGGTCCGCGCAACCCGGCCATGAATCTGTTCCGCATGGCCCGTCCCACCTATAATGAAAGCGGATACTGGCACCCCTGTGCGGAAGGGGATCAGTACATCGCGCTCTATAAAAAGGCCATGCGAACCGGTGATCCTATGGCACGCCGAAAGATATATCATGAGATGCAGCGTCTTTTGCAGGAAGAGGTGCCCGCCATCTTTTTGACCGGCCGGCGCGAAACTTTGATTAAATGAAAGGGGAATGCGGGTTGCCCAAATTCCCCTTTTATCAAAAGTATTGGATTTCTGCCATGATGGTGGGAAAAATACGGGATTGTTTCAAAACTTGAGAAATTGGTAATTTCGCATTGAGACGCGGAGGCTAACCATGTTGACGGCCATATTGCGACGGATCGGGTTGTCGTTGCTGATTCTTTTTTTGGTTTCCGTCTTGGTCTTCCTGTCAACAGAGGTGCTGCCGGGCGATGCCCTCGATGTCTTTTTGACCGCCGATGATCTGTCGGTGATGGAGCCCGAACAGATCGAGGCCTTGCGGCGCGATTTCGGTCTGGATAAACCGGCAATTTGGCGTTTTTTTCAGTGGCTGTCGGGTGCTGTGGTCGGGGATTTCGGCGTTACCTTTATCGACAAGACGCGCGTTTCCGAAGTCATATGGGACCCTTTGCTGAACTCATTGCTGCTGGGCCTCGTAATTACCATTATTGCCGTACCGGTTGCGCTGGCCATCGGCAGCACTACCGGTTACTACCGGGGCCGCAAACCCGATGCGGTGGTCTCCTCCCTGGCGATAATCGGATATTCCATACCTGATTTTGTCATCGGTACCCTTCTCATCATTTTTTTTTCGGTCTGGATCCCGCTGTTTCCGGCGCTAATCCTGGTGTTTGCGGATGCCTCCGTCTGGGAGCTGCTCAAGGTTTCAATCATGCCGGCGGTCACCGTCATCATCGGGCATGTTGCCCATCTCAGTCGGCTGTTGCGGGCGGGATTCATCGAAGCCATGAACTGCGAATTCATCGAAAGAGCAAGACTTTCCGGTGTGCCGGAAAAACGTATTGTATTCCGGCACCCCTCGCTAAATTCGGTGGCGCTCTTTATTGCCGGCCTGCTCAACGGGCTGATTGTGATTGAAAAGGTTTTCGGCTATCCGGGACTCGGTTTGCAGTTGATCGAGGCTGTGGACAAACGGGAAGTGCATGTGGTTCAGGCGATTACGTTTCTCGGTGCCGTGCTTGTGATCGGCATGAATCTCTTGGCGGATTTATCCATCATTGTTCTCGATCCGCGCGTCCGGAGCCATAAACATGAGTGAGAAATTGATTAAATCCATACTGCACCACAGTCCCGGTACCACGATCGGCGTTTTTCTGGTGCTAATTCATTTGCTCAGTGCTTTGTTGGCGCCCCTGATTGTGCCTTACGGGCCGACTGAACTGGCCGGTCCCAGTTTGCTGGCACCTGGATCTTCCGGGCATTTGCTGGGCACCGATGTGATCGGCCGTGATTATCTCACCCGTTTGGTGATCGGGGGGCGCACCTCGATTTTTGTCGCCATGCTGGGCGCCCTCAGTGCCGTGATTATCGGCGGATTGATAGGTGTTTCGGCCGCCTACATCGGAGGGTTCTATGACGATGCCATCATGCGTATCGTAGACACCAAGCTTTCCATTCCCGGGGTACTTTTCGTGGCGTTGTGTGTGGTGGGCTTTGGCCGCTCCATACCGGTATTAACGATCGTGATTGCTATTAATTACATGCCCGGAGCCCTGCGCATCATCCGTTCCCAGGCCTTGACCCAGGTGCCTCTGGATTACGTGAAATCCGCCCGGTTGCGCGGTGAATCAAAACTTGCGGTAATCATTCGCGAGCTATGCCCGAATGTTCTGGAAGTGGTGGCCGTTGAGTTTGCCCTCCGGACGTCATCGGCGATTCTGGCGGTCAGTGCCCTGTCATTTCTCGGTCTGGGCATCTCACCGCCGACACCCGATTGGGGATTGATGGTTTACGAAGGCATCCGGCAGATCTATATCGCACCGTGGCTGGTGTTGCTCCCGGCTTTTTTTATCAGCACACTGGTCATCGGTCTGAATTTTGCCACTGATGGACTGGCCAATGCCTTTGGCCTGGACGCTGCCCGCGGCCTTTATTAAAAGATTTATGAGCTTACTCAACTTAAAAAAACTTACCGTCGGCTATGTTAATCCGTCCGGAGAACTCGTCCCGGCTGTCAAGGATGTCAGTTTCTATTTGAAAAAAGGGGAAACCCTGGGCATCGTTGGCGAGAGCGGATGTGGCAAATCCACCCTGGCCCGGGCGATTCTCGGCTATTGTCGCCCCGGAAGCTTAATCATGGGTGGCGAGGTGCTGTTCGACGGTGAGGACATTTTGCAGATGAGTTCATCGCAACTGCGCGATTTGCGCGGTCAACGCATCGCGATGGTACCGCAGAACCCCCTGAGCTCGTTAACCTACCACATGAAGGTGGGACCGCAAGTGGATGAAATTTTGAAAATTCACCGAGGGATGGGCAGCAAAGCCGCGCACATCCATACCCTTGAGCTGTTTGCCGGAACCAACCTGCCGGATCCCGAGCAGATTTATGATCGCTACCCCCATGAGATCTCCGGCGGACAACGGCAACGGGTGGTGATTGCCGGAGCACTGGCCTGCCAGCCGGCCATTATGGTTCTCGACGAACCCACCACGGCCCTTGACACGACCACCGAGATTCAGGTCCTTAAGCTAGTTAAAGATTTGCGGCAAGAAAATGACATGGCCTTGATCTATATCACCCACGACCTCACACTGACCGATTACATTTGCGAAAATGTGCTCGTCATGCTGGACGGCAAGGTCGTCGAGCAAGGACGGGTGGCCAACATCTTTAAGCATCCTCAGACGGACTATTCAAAAATGTTGATCGCAGCGATTCCGCGGGTGGATGCGAAATCGGGCGCTGATGCTTTCTTGCCGGCTGCCGGCGTTCCACAGCCACTGTTGGAAGTCGACCACTTAAAGTTCCGATATAGGCAACGACGGTCCTTGGCCACAATATTTAAGTCCCGGGAAGAACCACTGGCCGTAAATAATGTCTCCTTTGATCTGGCGCACGGTGAAACGATCGGTTTGGTGGGTGAATCCGGCAGTGGTAAATCGACCATCGCCAATATCATCTGCGGTCTGCTGACCCCGACGACGGGCAATGTCGTGTTCGATAGTCAGCCTATCAGCACCCCCGCCGAAAAGCGGTCCCTGGATCTGCGAAAACGGATTCAAATCATTTTCCAGGACCCGTTATCTTCGCTCAATCCCCGTCACAGAATTGAAACCATCCTGACCCGGCCGCTTAAAATATTTTTCGGCCTCAAGGGAAAGGCTGCGCGCGACCGCGCCATTGAGTTGCTGGAAGCCATGGAATTGCTGCCAGAGCATCTTTCCCGCTTTCCCCGGCAACTGTCCGGCGGTCAGCAGCAGCGGGTT
>CALZJV010000367.1 GCA_945787595.1 uncultured Desulfobacterales bacterium
GCGACCTTCTGCGGTTGCCGCCGCCGTCCCGGCCGGTGACGAACTCAACGAGCTGAGCATATAAAAGTTTGTCGGCGCTGACGGGCCTCCCAAACAGCCGGCCAATGCCAGCCAACAGATCATGATTGCCAAGTATTTTGGTCGCAATAAAAACCCTTTCATTTTTTCACCTCCTCTTTGATTTACCCTTGCCGCGGATCAACGCTTCGGGGTTCCGCTCAAGGTATGCCGCCAAAACCTTGATGGAACGTGCCGCCTCTTGAAGCGCCTTGAGGGTACGGTCTGCCTGGGGTGCAACGTTTGAATTAAGACTCTTCATGAGCTTTTGGGCCTGTATAAGGGCAGAATCCAAATTGGAAACGGCTGTTTTCAATTCCGGGGCTACCGCCGTGTTCAGTGTTGCGACGAATTTCTGCGCCTGATTGAGGGTTTGGTTTAAGGCCGTGACGGATTTCTGTAATTCGGCTGAATTTATCAGGCGCTTGGCGCCGGCCACCGTATCTTGCAAGTCGCTGCCGATCTGTTCGATGGGCAGCTTTTCCAGTTTCCTCAGGAGTTGGGTCAGGCTGGCCGTCATTTCCTCCAAGGCGGTCGGCACAGTGGGAAGTTCCGGATAGCGGCCTTCCCAATTGATATTGGCCGGCGGCGCTTCCGGATGCATGTCGATCGCCACTAGCAGCTGTCCGGTAATCAGACTGCCCGTTTTTAGCTGGGCGCGCAGACCTTTTGCCACCAGGTAATCCATGATTTTTTGCCCCTCGGCACCTTCAGGAAGCTGGCCGGTCGTCTTTACCCGGTCCGGCTCAATCTCGATCAGAACCGGGATACTAAAAGCCGCTTTATCCACATCAAATTCCAGATTGACGTCCAACACCTGACCCATCTGGATACCCTGTAATTCAACCGGTGCGCCGGCTATAAGACCCCGGACGCCGCTGTCAAAATGCAGCAGCCACCTTTCCTTGCGCGCATAGGTCTTTTCAGAAATGCTCTCACGGTTCTTGTAAAGCTTAAAAACCTCATTTTCCTCGGCCGGCTCACCGGGCTCCATGTTGACCGGCGTGTCAAAGGCGATGCCGCCGACCATCAAGGTCACAAAGGATTCCGTGTCCACCCGGATACCATCGGCACCGATGGCAATATCCAAACCGCTGGCGCTCCAGAAGCGGGTGTTTTTGCGAACCAGTTGGTGATGCCAGCCCCTGGAAATGAGTTACCGGTGTACCGGGTTTGCCGGGATCGAGTCCGATGTAGGCCCCCGAAAAAAGGGTGCCGAGCCCGGAAACACCACCGGCCGCAACCCGGGCCCGGACCACCCAAAAACGCGTGTTTTGCGAGAGATAGTTTTTAGATCCTTTGACCAACTCGGCCTTTACGATCACATGTGAGATATCCTCGCTCAACACGATGGAATCGACCACGCCAAGTTCGACATCTTTGAACTTGATCTTGGTCTTGCCGGCCTCCAACCCCGCGGCCGACTTAAACGTGATGGTAACGATCGGTCCTTTCTCCGAGACGGCTTTGTAGACCAGCCAACCGCCAATAGCGAGGGCCACCAACGGCACCAGCCAGACGATGGAAATACGCTGTTTTTTCGTCCGCAATTCGGGTTCGGGTACACCCTTTAATTCAGGCTTATCGTTTTTAGAATTACTCATGAATTACCTCCTCTGTGTCCCAGATCAGCCGGGGATCAAAACTCATGGCGGCGAATATGGTGATCACCACCACTGCGCCGAAAAAAAGTGCTCCGGGACCAGCCGGGTGCGGTCTTGCCGGCGCCAGCGGGACTTGCGCTGTACGCTAATCAACAGGAATATCAATATGAGCAGTTTCAGCATCGGTACGGCGATACTGGCCAAAAAGATGACTAGGGCGATGGGCCACATCCCGGTCTGAATGAAATAAATGACGCCGCTCATGATCGTGTCCGACTGGGCCTTGCCCAGTGAGATAACGATGGTGATGGGAAGCACGTTGGCGGGAATGTAGAACATGAAGGCTGCCAGTACCAGAGCCCAGGTCCGCGCGATGCTGTTGGGTTTGCGATCATGCATACTGGCGCAGCAGCGGGGGCATAGCATGTGCGTAGACCGCTTGGCTCTTTGACAGAGAAGGTGGCAGCTGTGGCAGCTGATCAGCCCGGCATTTCGTGCTGTTTTTAAAGCGCGATTCATCGATCCTCCTCCCATTTTTGCCAGATTAGATGGGCATCCAGTGAGACGGTCATGGCAGACAGGACGAAAATGAGCGCTAAAAATGAATAAAGGGAGATACCCGGTATGATTTTCGCCATTTTGGCCAGCTTTACAACCGATACCAGAATACCGACCATGAAAACTTCCATCATGCCCCATGGTTGCACGCTTTGAAGGAACCGGAACACGCGGGGCAGTCTTTTGGGTAGGCGGCCGAATTTGAGCGGCAACAAAATGTAAAACAGGCACATCATTTGGGTGAACGGCACCAACACGGTGGTGAGCAGTACCAGTATCGCGATTGCTTGCATGCCCTGGACATAAAGCTCGTGTATTCCTGTAATAAGCGTTGTTTCACGGACCTGAGAACCTATTCTTAACGCCAAAAAGGGGAATGAGTTTGCCAGGATGAATAGTATCAACCCGGCAAGGGCGAATGCCAGGGTACGGTCCAGACTGTTGGCTTTGTGCTTGTAAAGAACAGCACCGCAACGGATACAATTGGCCGCTCCCTTGGCAGGCAGCGGTTTGATACGGTGGATCAGATCACAATCGTGACAGGCAATAAATGTGTCCATTTGTGCTTTCCTTTATGATCTTGGAATTTTTTTCATTTAACAATACTGGATGCCCGTCCCGAAGATCAATAAAAATCTTAGGTGAAGCGCCCAGCGCTAATTATCGATCTGAATCACCCGAGCCCTTAAATAGAGCATGCGAATGAGATCATACTCAAACGGTGAGCCTGTTGCGTAGTAGCGAAACTTCTGTTGGTGCCGGGTGTCGATGGCATCAAGCGCTGTAAGCCCCCACCTCAGTATATCTTCTTCGGGGCTATCCATATCAAGCTCATCGATGAGCGCACCAATGAGCAGGCTATAGGTAACCGCATCAACCGCATATCCTCCGGTATCCCGAAGGGTTGAGGGGCCCAAGACAGGCAGTACGATATACGGTCCAGGCCCCATTCCGTAAAGGCCCAGCGTCTGCCCAAAGTCTTCCTTTTGCTTCGCAACATCAACCTTTGTGGCGACGTCGAACAACCCCCCAATGCCTGCCGTTGTATTGACCAACATCCGAACAAGCGTAAGGCTAAACTTCTGGCCTTTGAACTGAAGCAACGAGTTGATCAAAGTCGTTACCTCATGAAGGTTGTTGAAAAAGTTTGATACCATATCTTCGACGGGGTTCGGGGTGATAAATTCATAGGCACTGACAACAGGCAAGAAGACGTAATTGTCAAATATGGCGTTGAACTTGTAAATGCGCCGGTTCATCCCTTCCCAAGGATCATAGGCGTCGATGGGATATGTGACGTCGTCCCTGACGATTTCGCTGACTGGGTGCTTCGCCGGTGGTTCAGCGTCCTTCTGGACGGGGACTGCGGCGCAACCGTATGATATGACCGCGAGTAAAAGAAGAGTCAATCCCCTGGCACCGATCAAGCTGAGCATCTGTTTTCTCATTTCACCACCCCCTCATCCTTGAAGAAATCAATCATGTGCGTAATGTTGTCTGTGTAAGCCATATTGCCGCAGTGACCGCCTTTGACGTAAATCTTGGCCCTGGAGCCAAACACCTGACGAAGATAGTCCAGCTCGCCCTCCGCCAGAATTATGTCGTCCTCATTGGTCACCAGGCCGATTTTGTCTGCCCCCCTCAGATACCCTTCAATGCTCTTCAAGCTGATACTCTCGACCAGGGCCTCTTTGGTTAGGCCGGGGTTTTTGGCTGCAAAATGGGGGTAGAAGAGTCCATTGAAGTAGTCCACAAAGCTAATCCGGAAAGTCACTTTGGCGTAGTCGGTAAGCGAGGTCGGAGTGGTAAGTATTTCGCTCTTGGGGACTATAAAGCCGGCCTGGGTCATCACATCGGAAGTGAACACCATGTTGGCCGAAGAAATACGGAAAGAGAAGCCGATCAGGGCCTCCAGAACATAGTCTTTTGGTGGAAATCTCTTGGCGACCTGGTATAGAAAATCATCGCTAAAATCTATGTGACCCATGGTATGGTAGATCTCGGCGAACCTGCCCATGAGTCTCTCATAGAAGGCATCTTGGTCCAGTATTGTCACCGAGTTTAAGAGATTCACCGGAGGGTTGATCATCAAAACCTTCTTGAAATTAAACGTCCTCTTGTCTTCATCCAGTTTCGCTACAAATGCGGATTCCGCCGCCCCCAGGCTGTAGCCGGTGAGATAGAACTCCGACACCTCTATTCGCTTCTTGACCTGCTGCCAGGCAAGTTCCATCACCCGGTACAGGTCCTGGGAGTCATCGAGGGAAAGGCCCGGCACGCTAGTTGTGGAAGCGGTAACAATGAAATTGGGGTGGGTCGGCGATGAGAGTGAAATGACATGAAAGCCTGCCTGATAAAATGCTTCCTGAAGCATCAGCATTTTGGAGGAGTAAAAGCTGGCCCCCGTCCCGGCAATTACAAAGATCAGAGGGGCTTTATTTTTCTGATAGACCAGAGAGTACCTCAACTTGTTCTGATACCAGAAGGCGGCAGGTATGTCGCGGTCCTCAAATACGGTCAACTCCAGCATCTTGAATTCTACTTTTTTCGGCAAGGGCGCCGCGTATAAATCCGGCGTCCCCAGTACCGTGGCATTGTAGGCGTTGACGAACGGGTAATCATAGGTGTTCGCCCAAACCGTTGAAGCAAAAAGGCAGATAAATAAGGCTAAAAGCAATCTTTTCATGGTTTTCTTCCTTTATTTTCCAAAATTTATACATCTTCTTTAACCGGTTCATGTTACCAATTTTCAAAATTGCGACACCTATCACCCCCTCTGCGGCTCAAGTGAAAATCTGAGCCCTTGCCTGCCCTACGACTGGTCCCGCCGAAGCTCTTGCGAAGTTGGAAGCCCGCAGGGCGCAGGAGAAACACCTGTATCCTCTCGTATGAAACTTCATTAGTTTAGACAGGATTTACAGGATTTACAGGATTATTTTGTTTTAGTATAATTATATCCTGTCCATCCTGTTGATCCTGTCAAAAAGATAGAATTGCATTTCGTTAAGTTTTCTATTCGATCAAACTGGCCGCTTTTCAGGCCAGCGGCGGTTGAACCCTTGCGCAGCAAGCCTATTTGAACAATTTCCCGCCGAAATGCGCCATGTACTGATCAATCTCTTTGGCAAAATGTTCCAGGAACTTATCCATCTTTTCGCCTTCATGCTGCACAACTTTTTCAGCGATGTTAGATGCTTTATCATATGCGTTTTCGAATTCATGATCCGCTAAGCCGCTGATTTCTTTGGCCTCTTCCTTGGTGATGTGTCCGGCGTGGGCGAAAACAGAAGCAAATACGCCGCTTAAATGTTTCACTTTTTCTTTAGCCATTTTGTCTCTCTCCTTTCAGATATCTGTTATTCCAGACCTGGTTGAATAGTTTACTGGTTTACTGGTTGATTAGATAAATTATAGTCATAATTGCAGAATGTTACGATTGTTGAAATATGAAGTGTCCAATTATTTTGCAAATATGGGATAAATCCATATTTACAACCACTTAACCAATCAACCAATCAACGATATCTATATTCATTAAAATCTAATCATTTTCCGAAATAAACTTCTTCTTTTGGGTAAACCATTGGACGGCTTCTGCAACCTTGGCGTGAATATGATCTTGGCCGATGATTTTGTCAACCCCATCTTTCTCTAACAGTTCCATGACTGCATGCTTCACCCGCGCCAGATGGATCTCTACCCCGACGCCTTTCATATCCTCAGTTATTTCGTTCAACATATCGGCTGCCCCCGGGGCACCGCGCCTACCACGGCTACACCCTGAGCGGACAGGTCAAAGATGGCCGAAGCCCCGATGCCCAGCACCAGCGTCACCAATGCGCCCGGCACTCTGGGGGCGTATATTTTGAGCACAAACAGGATCACCAGGGCGATCGCCTCACTCGAACCGGCCTTGGCCACCGACAGGACGGCCGCGCCGGTGACGGCGGCGATGGTCGAACTAGGCCCGCTCACCACGTGATGAGAGCTGGCAAAGAAAGCATAAACGATCAGCGCGATGGCGGCCGCATAGAGCCCATACTGCACCGGCACACCGCAGATGGCGGCGAAACCCAGGCACTGGGGCACCATCAAGGCCCATACCGACAGGCCGGCGACGATGTCCCCCGCCAGCCACGCTCTAATGTAGTGCGACAGCCAATGAAGAATGGGCACGTAACGGGCAAGCAAACCAGGTTTTTTTTCTCTGGTTGCATCATTGCTGCCATGTATTTTTGCTCCTCTCTGAATTTTTTGTAACCATAGATGGGAGATGAGGTCGCAGCACAAGCTACCTATAGTTTATCTCAATCAGGCTACTGCGATTTCGCTATCCTTTCCCGCACCGCATAAACCAATACGGCAACCATCAGCCCTGTAAAAAGAATTCCGACCATACCGATCAGTAGGGCCACCACTCGTCCGAAAGGGATTTTGACAACAATATCGCCATAGCCGATGGTCAATCCCGTGACAGTCGCTCCCTGCTTATCCAGCGTCTTCTGGCGCTTGTACTCCTTGCTACTCTCCACAACTCTACCGGCATATCCCTTTATCGCGGCCTGCGCCTGCTTGATGGTGGCGTCAGCGGCCTCAACATCCGCCTGGGCGGCTTCGACTTGCCTTGCCAACGGCTGCGATCTGATCGCGCGTGTTGTCAAGATCAGCACGCGCGTGTTCCAGGTCCGCCTCAAACGTACGCCGATCGAATCGTTTCGAGACGGCCTCAAATCAGGCGGACAAACAAATTTAATTGCTTCCGGTCCCGAGCTTTGGACTCCATAGTAGTGCAAAGCTCCAACTAAATAATCATGGCAAAAGTTGACAGCCTGGTGGTATAGCGGATCATTGGTGGATGCCGTGCAGAGATTGACAATATTCTGGGCGGTTTTAGCCTGAAAATCTTTCTCTGTCAATGCACCGGCAAACCCGGGCAATAGAATTCCAGCCGCCAGCAGCAGAATAATCATCTTTCGCATCTTTTAAATTCTGTTTTTTTCTTGACATAGAAACATCTTCGTTCTATAATTCAATTAATTTATTGAATAATTAGTTTATAAACCACTTGAGGAGAGTATAATGAAAAATCCAAACCGAGCTTTTAAAGATGCGATTTATGAGCAATTTGCACGGATTGGAAAGGCCGTTTCCAGCCCAAAACGATTGGAACTCTTAGATATTCTTTGCCAGGGGCCCAGAACGGTTGAGGTATTGGCCAAAGAAACAGGTCTTACAGTTGCCAATGCCTCTCAACATCTGCAGGTTCTGCGAGCTACTCGCCTGGTAGAGACCGAGAAGGAGGGATTGTTTGTTATCTATCGGCTTGCCGATCAGGCAGTCTGCGAATTCTTTCGCGCTATGAGAGTACTTGCTGAAAGCCGATTGGCCGAGGTTGAACTGATTAAACGTCAGTTTCTGGAGGGAAGAGAGGGAATGGAACCAGTAAATCGAGAAGCGCTCCTGGGACTGGTTCGGGAAGGAGCAGTGACCGTATTAGATGTCCGTCCAGCTGAGGAATTTAACGCCGGACATGTTGCAGGAGCTATATCCATCCCGCTTAAAGAGTTGCAGCTGCGTCTATCTGATTTGCCTCGCGATCAGGAAATCGTAGCATACTGCCGGGGTCCTTACTGCGTTCTTTCTGTCCAAGCCGTTGAGATGCTTCGCGAGAGGGGTTTTAAAGCCGTACGCATTGAAGAGGGAATCCAGGATTTTCGAGCAATGGGGTTTCATATCGCTGTAAACGAAGAGGTCTAATACCTGTATAGGATTCCGGCGGAGTTATAGAAATGTTATCAGCAAATCAAAATAGGATATTCGACTCTCTGAACCAAAATAGGAACCAGCGTCGATGAAAGACATAAAAAAAGCGCTATTCGCGCTGTTGGCTGTAGTTATCACCATCGGCTATCTTTGGCAAACAAATCGTGTCGTCATCCCAAAGGAAGCTACCTGGAATGATGTGCTGATTGAGGCCAAGCGGGGCGGTTACCGAATTATTAGCACGGATGAATTATGGGAGCGGTACGAAGAAGGTCCCGATAAATTGCTACTTGTGGACACCCGACAGGAATGGGAATACCGCACCGGACACATCAAAGGTGCTCTTAATTTTCCGATGGAGCCGACCTGGATGTCGCGCTGGCGTAATAATGGGGCTCTTGAAAAATTTTTGGGACCGGACAAGGAACGATTACTCGTGTTTTACTGAGCAGGGTTAGCATGAGTCCGCAGTGACTCGGCGGCCCGGGTGGCCGCAGATCTTGGTTATATAAATGTTTACCGTGATCCTTTGGGATATCCTGAATGGCAGGCCAAAGGATTGCCGGTGAACACTTCCCCAGCCGGACTCGCTGAAATGACCTCGCAATCTGATACATCCAACCCTCTTCAGGGCTGGGCCATAATCTGGACCCTTCTGGGAATCTTTGCAGGGGGGATTGCTCTTAACCTCACCCCATGCGTTTATCCTCTGATTCCGATCACGGTTTCTTATTTTGGCGGTAAAACCGGTCAGAGCCAGGGGAAATTGCTGGTTCATGGCGCCTGCTACATCGGCGGTTTGTCGGTCACCAATTCCCTGTTGGGTGTAACTGCAGCCCTTACAGGAGGTTTAATGGGGGTTATGTTACAAAGCCCGATTGTACTGGCTGCGGTTGCTGCTATTTTGGTATTTTTTGCAACCAGCCTTCTCGGTTTCTGGGAATTGCGACTGCCCTATGGGCTGACCCAGGCAGCTTCAAAATCATACTCTGGATATTTTGGCAGTCTTTTCATGGGTATTACGTTGGGCGTCGTTGCTGCACCCTGTATCGGACCATTTGTGCTTGGATTGCTGACTTGGGTGGCCAGCATGGGCAATCCATGGCTCGGATTTCTGATCTTTTTTACATTGAGCATCGGTTTGGGTTTACCACTTTTCTTCCTGGCAATGTTCTCAGGAAAACTGGATAAACTACCGCGATCCGGTGAATGGATGGTCTGGATTCGCAAACTTATGGGCTGGGTGTTGGTGGGTATGGCCGCCTATTTCATCCGGCCGCTTTTGCCTCAAATCGCAGGTATTTTAGTGATGGCTGCTGTAGCCCTGGCAGCCGGTCTACATCTGGGTTGGATCGACCGCAGCCAGGCCTCATTTCGGGCTTTTGATTGGATGAAGACAGGCATCGGCGTTATTGGTCTTGCGGTGGCTGCCAATATGATCGGTTCATTAGTCATGCAGGGACCCGGTGTACAGTGGCAGGCATATTCGGATCAGCTGTTGTCCGAAGCAGTTGAGAAACAAAAACCGGTAATCATCGATTTTTCAGCCGCCTGGTGTGCCCCCTGCCGAGAACTGGATGAGGTCACCTTTCATAACCGTGAAGTTGTCAAACAGTCGGAGCAGGATTTTATTATGATCAAGGTGGATCTCACGCGCAAAGGCAATCCTGATAGCGATCGTCTTTTACAAAAATATGGCGTTAAAGGCGTACCGACAGTCGTGTTTCTGGACCTACAGGGAGAAGAACGACGTGAACTGCGCCTGGTAGATTTTTTGCCAGCCGATCAATTTCTAGTGCGAATGGCAGAAATTAGAAAAACTCAATAATCAAAAAATTGATACGGTTTACAGATTTTCAGAAAGGAGGTCGTTATGTTGAAGGTCAGATTTTTCATGAACCTGCCCAATGGAAAGCCGTGAAAGCATTTCAAGAAAATGATCCCCGGGCTGGGGGAAAAATATGATATCGAAATTGAAACGATCGCCAAACCCAAAGATGAATACATGACCGATGAGTACTTTGAGCTGGACCTGCCGGTGGCCCCGGCCGTTATGGTGGGTGATGAAATCCTCGTTGAAGGCACCGATGTCTCCGAAGACATGATTGAGGACGCGATCTGCCGTCAACTCGGACTTGACGGACCGCCAAAGAAGGGAATCCTTAGCCGTCTTCTACATACGTGAATCCGAGTGATTATTTTTTCATAAGTTTCGAAAAAATGTAAGGTAAAAAACCAGGATAAATACCATTACTTTCACCGTCATGAATTTTAATAGACATTAAGGTTTGATAAGTATGTGCGACTCAAAGCATCCTCCAATTCTACGTAATAAGGATTATAAACGCGCCTCTATTTTTACACCGGAGAATTTGCTCAGGGAGGCCAAACGGCAAAAAAACATTGCGAACCCTAAAGTCCCCCGTATCTGTCTGCTTGATCCGGATGGCGATATTGTGCAAAATTTGCGTGCCGAAAAAAAGGCCTCTATCAATCCATACTGGGCTTGCTACCATACCAAGATGTATATCTTTAAATATGGAGAAATAGAATATGGCATTATTGGATATGCCGTTGGAAGTTCATTCTCTGTCTTGGTAGCCGAAGAGTTGTTTGCTTCGGGGTGTCAGCTGTTGCTTAGCATGAGTTCTGCAGGACAGATAATTGCAAAAACAAAACTACCTTATTTTATCCTCATTGAAAAGGCCTTAAGGGATGAAGGTACCAGCTATCACTATCTTCCCCCTGCGGATTTCAGTACCATCAAACAAGACTTCCATGATATCGTAACCGAGATTTTGGCTCAATCACCATTGCCCATATACCGAGGAGTTACCTGGACAACCGATGCCCCCTTTCGGGAGACCGCCTCATCCATCGAACACTTTCGTTCCCTGGGAATACTGGCAGTAGAAATGGAAGCCGCAGCTTTATATGCTTTTTCCCAAGCAAGAGATAAACCCGTAATATGTTTCGCCCATGTAACGAATCAGATGGGAAGTATCGAAGGAGATTTTGAAAAAGGCTTTGATAATGGCAGTGACGATTGCATGCAGCTGATACATATTGCCGCAAAAACCTGGATGACCCGGAATCTGTAATGACCTGCAGTTTATTATGGATAATCAGAACTGGTTGGCTATCGTTGTCGGGATTATTTTGCTGGATCTGGTAATCTACTTACAACATGTTATGTTTCATGCGATTCCAATCTTGTGGCGCCTGCACATGGTACATCATGCAGACCTGGATTATGATTTCACAACAGGACTTCTTATCCTTCCTATTATCGATGATCCAGGAAAGCAGCCAATTAATCTCCACTAACCATTATAAATACACAAACTGAGAGAAGAGATGAATTGGCAACAGGGATAAAAGATGCAACCATTATATCAGGACGTATCATCCTGCTGACTAAATTATACCAAATTGCCATTTAGTCTCGACTTTTTATCAATTTATGTTAATTTGGTCGGCATGAAAAATCGAAAATATTATAATCGTAGCCAGCGCT
>CALZJV010000368.1 GCA_945787595.1 uncultured Desulfobacterales bacterium
CTGTCTTCCTAAGAATCGCCGTCCGAAACCGCTGGTCGGGCGGAGGCGATCATACGTCGGTAATACACCAGCAGCAAATAAGTGACCGGCAAGGCGATGATCAAGCCCAAAAGCCCGAGCAATTTTCCCCATACGGACAGCGACAGCATCATTATGGCCGGGTTTAGTCCGGTAACCTTACCCATTATTTTTGGAACCAGAATGGTGTCCTGAATAATCTGCACCACCACGAAGACCAGGCCGGTCAGGCTCAAAATCGTCCAGATATTGCTACCCGATTCAATGGCATGCAACAGGGCCAGTAACCCGGCGGGAATCAGGCCAAGGATCTGCAGGTACGGAATCATGTTCAACAATCCGATAAACAGGCCCAGCAATACACTCAGCGGCAACCCGATTATAAAAAATCCCAGGGAAAATAAAAGACCGCAGATAAAAGCCACGGCCGCCTGCCCCCGGAAATAATTGCTCATGGCGGATTCGAAATCGCTGACAAATCCTGTAGCTGAATCCCGGTAGGCGGAAGGTATGAGCTCTCTCCAGCCCCGGACCGTGTCATAATCCAAAAGCAGAAAAATAAAATACAACCCGATGACAGCCAGTCCGATTAGACCGGCAAGGAAACTGGCCGCCCCGCTGATTAACCCCCACATCCCCGGTAAAACCTTGCGGGCGATGGTCTCCAGGATTTTCCAAATGTTGATGTCTTTAAAAAAATCTTTAATTTCCGAGCGAGTCAGATAACTTTTAATACTCTGCCATAAATCCGGCGGCAACCATTGAGATGCTTTTTCGGCCAGATTCGCATTACTTGCCAGGTCAGTGACCATTCGTCCCATCTGCACGATTTCATCGGTTACCGAGGGTACAACCAGCCATCCCAGAAGCACCGCCACCGTAATCAGTCCGACCAGACTGATAAGTACGGCGGCGACACGGTTGGTGATTTTCTTCTGAACCAACACAACCAATGGATTGGTCAGATAAGCCAGCAGCAGTGCCACGGCGAAAGGGATTAACACATCGCTCAGATATCCGGCCAACCAGATTAGACAGGTTAGGATACCGGCACTAATAAGAAGGCGGACAACACGATCAAATGTATAAAGCTTTTGATCCGTCAAGGTGTTCCTCCTGAATGAAGTTGTCAGGTTTCGGGTTTCAGGTGTCAGCCCAGCTGCCGGTCTGAAAAGCGGCCTGTCTAATCGAAAAAGAAACTTCGCAATGTAGTTTTATAAAAGTGGTTAACAAAAAAATGAACATCGAACATTGAACGTTCAACATCGAATAATGAATTCTGCCTATTTAAAAAAGATGTCGCGAAGCGATTCCATCCTTCGTCATTCGTCAATCGTCATTCGTCATTCCTTTTCAGGTCGATAGTTTAGAAAAATCCGCAAACTCGCCAAACAAGCCGGCGATAAGCCCCAGCAACGCCAAACGGTTGCGACGCACGGCCATATCATCCGTCATAACCATGACCTCTTCAAAGAAAGCATCCACCGTATCGCGCAGAGACGCAATTTCAATTAGGGCCTGGTCGAAGCGGTCTTTATGCAAATTATCTTCCACCTTCTTCTTAACCGATTCGTAGGCACTCAGCAGCGCCGGTTCGGACTCGTGCTGGAACAATTTTTGATCCACGTCGGCCGCCTGGATATCACCGGCCTTTTTGATAATATTTACCACCCGCTTGAAAGCTACCGCAAGTGGCTCGAAATCCGGCTTGGCCTTGAGCTTTTCAAGTGCCCCTACCCTGCTCCATGTTTGCGGAATGTTGTCGCAGAAGACATTGAGAACGGCTGCGATGGTATCCTTTGAATATCCGTCTTCGGCCAGCATATAGGCCACGCGGTTCTGCAAAAACCCGAATACATATTCGACCAGGTCGGCAATTTCCCGGGTACTTTTTTTACCGAACTGCTCCGCGCTGGTTTGAATCAGTTCTCTCAAAAAAAATGAAACGGCACTGAAACAGCCGCAAATGGAATCAATCTTATCGGCAATGGAAAGTATCGCGCCCACCGACGTTTCCGGAAGGGGAGCTCCGGAATACACCGGCCGGTAATGTTCTTCGATGGCAGCAGCCACCATGGGTAGTTCGCCTGAAACGGTCGCATAGATTCTTCCCATTACTCCCTGCAACTTCGGAAATTCGCCCACCACCTGACTGACCAGATCGGCCTTGCTCAACCGGGCAGCGCGGGTCACCTGCGCTTTCAAATCGGGGATTCCTGTATCCGACGCCTTTCCGAAATCAACCAAATCAGCCAGATATTCTGTAATCTTTGCCACCCGCTCAATTTTTTCGTACATGGTTCCCAGCTTGGCCTGAAAGAGAACTCTTTTTAACTTACTCACCCGATCATCATCCGTCACTTCCAGATCTCCCTGGTAGAAAAACTGCGCATCTGCCAGACGGGCTCGCAGCACCCTCTCATGCCCTTTGGCGGCCAGCGCCAAATCTCTCGCAGCGGTATTGTTTACCGCAATAAAACTCGGCATCAGCTTGTTGTCTTTGTCGACTACGGCAAAGTATTTCTGATGCTCCCGCATAGCGTTGATTAAGACCTCATCAGGCACTTCAAGAAACGCCTCATCAAATTTGCCGGCCACGGGTACCGGATATTCCACAAGATTAGTGACGATATCCACCAGCTCGTCATCGGGCAGAATACGGCCGCCAAGTTTTTGGGCGACTTCGGCGATACCGCGCTCGAGCATTTTTCTGCGTTCCGCTATGTCCGCCAAAACCCAGGCGGAACGCAACTTTTCCAGGTAGTCATCGGCGACATCCAATTTAATTTTAGCGGGGGCCATGAAACTATGCCCACATGTATATCGGCCGCTCTTTATGTTGCCGAGATGAAATGAGATAATCGATTTTCCCAATAATGCTAAAATCCTATGTATCGGCCGGGCAAATTCGATATCCAGATCCGCCCATCTCATTTTCTTGGGAAACGGGATGGATAAAATAACTTCCGGTAGAATTTCTTTCAGCAGGGTTTGGGTTGCCAGCCCGCGTTCCATTTTATCTGCAGCCAGGTAGGAACCCCTGGGAGTTTCTTTTATGGTGAGTTTTTTGACAGGCACACCGACTTTTTCGGCAAACTTTTGTGCGGCCATGGTCGGCTTGCCGTTTTCATCAAAGCCGACTTTTGCCGGAGGGCCGATCACTTCGTTTTTAATTGACTTCTGTTTACGGGCCACATTTTCAACATTGACAGTCAACCTTCGCGGCGTACCGTAAACCCGGGTGTTGCCGTGTTCGATGCGAGCTTCCGTTAATTTTTGAAGCAGTGAAGAAGACAATGCCTTTAACGCCGGCTTAATATAGCCGGCCGGGATTTCTTCAGCTCCGATCTCAAGTAATAGATTGTCCATAGTCACCTCAGTAACGAGTAACAAGTTGCGCGTTGCGAGTTACGGGTTGTGAGTTACGGGTCACAGGTCATTGGTCCAGAACCCCTTATATGAATTCATTTAGACAGGATTTACGGGATTAACAGGATTTTTTTTGCTTAGTATGGCTATATCTTGTCCATCCAGTTGATCCTGTCAGAAAAATAAATGGAATCGCTTCGTGAAATCTTTTTTAAAACAGACAGAATACATTCATTCGACGTTCGATGTTCATCAGTTTCTTTCTCGATTAGACGGGCCGCTGTTCAGGTCAGCGGCTGGGCTGAACCCTGAACCTTGAAACCCCTGAACCTCGGAACCTCGGAACCCTGAACCTATATCTTGCTTTTCAACAGCGGAAATCCCATTTCTTCCCGCTGTTTCAAATATCCTTCTGCGCACCCCCTGGCAAGATTTCGAATCCGACCGATATAACCGGTGCGCTCGGTAACGCTGATGGCGCCCCTGGCATCCAGCAGATTAAACGTATGCGAGCATTTCAAGCAATATTCATAGGCTGGAAGGACGAGCTTAGCCTCGATTTGTTTTAACGACTCAGTCTCATATTTGCTGAATAAATCAAACAAAGCCGACACATCGGCTTTTTCGAAATTGTAAGTGGATTGCTCGACTTCCTGTTGATGATGCACATCACCGTAATTGATCTTATCGTTCCAATTCAGATCATAGACGCTGTCAACGCCCTGAAGATACATTGCAATACGCTCCAATCCGTAGGTCAGTTCCACGGGTATGGGATTCAGTTCAATGCTGCCGGCCATTTGAAAATAGGTGAACTGGGTGATCTCCATGCCATCCAACCAAACCTCCCAGCCTAAACCGGCGGCACCAAGCGTCGGGGATTCCCAGTCATCTTCCACAAAGCGGATATCATGATCAAGCGGATCAATCCCCAGTACCTTAAGACTTTTTAGATACAGATCCTGCACGTTAAAGGGAGACGGTTTCAATATTACCTGATATTGGTAATAGTGTTGCAGACGATTGGGATTGTCGCCGTAACGCCCATCGGTAGGCCGTCTGGAAGGTTGAACATAAGCGACATTCCAGGGTTCCGGACCCAGCGCTTTTAATGTGGTGGTGGGATGAAAAGTCCCCGCGCCGACCTCCAAATCGTATGGTTGCACCATCACACACCCATTTCCGGCCCAGAATTTATGCAGCTGCAATATCACATCTTGAAAGTTCATGTACTCGTTCCTTTTTCCTGGATTTTAATCCGTCTCTGACGGATGTTGAGGAATATTATGGTGATTTCGAAATAACAAATTACAAGCACCAAATTACAAATAAATTACAAATATCCAAATTACAAATAAGATCAAAAACCAATTGTTTGGGATTTTGAATTTCGGTCATTGTGATTTGCCCTTCGACTTGGCTCAGGGTGGTGGTGAGTCCTTCGACCTTGCTCAGGACCGTGAGCCTGTCGAACGGCTTGTCGAACCATTTGGTATTTGTGTTTTATTATTTGAAATTTTATTAATTGCTGAAACCTGACACCTTACCGTTCCTGATATCATGTTGTCAGATAGAAGCCGATAAGGGCCTAATATACCATGACACCCTCTGAATCAATGCCAACATCGAGGAGACAAGCCTCCTTGGGGGACGAAAGCGACTCTTGCCACAAAGGCCTCAATCTGTCAATGTTTTCGATCTCTCCTACAGCCCACAGGCACCCTCCCCCGCCGGCACCCGTGAAACGGGCAGCGCAATCGTTTTGCAAAGCAATACCCGTCAGGCGCTCCCCGACGTTATCCAGCACGTCCGGGGTCATTTTTCTTCGAATGCCTGTTTCCCGGTTCATGTGTGCGGCGGCCTGTTTATAGTTTTGCCCGGCCAGAGCCTTTGCGAATTGGCGTGTAGACGCAATAACATCCGCCCACAGATCTCTATTTATCCCGGAGAGAAACTGCTTGACCCATCTACCATTGATGTCTTTGGACTCATGGGGTTTCCCGCAATAGGCCAGAAGGAGATGCTCCTCCAGTTCTTTGTGGGATTTTTTCCGGACCACTATTTTTCGCCGAAACACGGATCGATCGGGATCGGTCTGCCAGTGCCAGATATTCACACCACCATAGACGGCGGCAAGTTGATCCTGAAAGCCGCAAGCAACGCCGGAGTTGGATTGTTCGAGTTGATAGGAAAGCAGCGCAATCCCACGCCGGTTCGATCTGCTGCCGGACCCCTTGTACGCTTTCAATTTCAAAAATGCCGCAACCAGCGCCACCGCGGCCGCAGATGAGCCTCCCAGGGCACTGCGCGGAGGAGATTGAGATTCAATTTCAATATGGATCCCTTCAGCGTTGAAAAAGGCTGCCGTAGCAAACATCAGTCCCATTGGGTGATCAAAAGGAGCGGCGTCCGCAGGAAATTGCGCATCATCAAAACCCCTGGAAGAAATTTTAATCTGTCCTCTGGTATAAGGCAGCAGACGAACCCTTGTTCTAAGCTCCAAAGCGATATTAAACGTGCATGGCGACAGGTGCTGCAGAGGATAATAAAATGTCGGTATATCCAGCGTACCCCCCATGTCGATCCGGCAGGGAGCAGAGGCTTCAATGGGTTCTGATTCAAGTAATTTTCTGAGTTTTTTATCCATAACACCTGACCGGGATTGCAGATTGCAGATTGAAGAATGAAGAATGAATATTTAAGGATCTTAATCGATTTTAGCCTGACGTCTTCAATCTTTTACAACATGTTGTCTAATAGAGACAGGTTAGGCTTTTAAAAGTTTTCTTTGTATTGGTGCCAAAAATATTGGATTGATATATTTTAACCATTTAAAATGATGGAATATTAACCATTGATGGTCCGCCGGCGGAGCATTAAACAAAAGAGCATAAAAATGACAGAGCGAAGCGACATCCACAAATCTTCAATCTTCAATTTTCAATTCTCCGCCGGTGGATCCGGTTTAGGGTTAATTCACCTATTCGGTTTAACCTCATTCAACTAGTCAACTGTATCTCTGATTTGACGCAGGAATTTCAGGCTGCGCGGTTGCTTACCCAGATGATAGCATACAAATTCTTCTAAAAATTCCGTGCTTTCGTTTAGCGCGGATTGCGAAAATTTAATCCGTGTCGCTTTAGCCAGATCACCGCTTTCAACCCATAGAAGCTGCTTGATCGTCCCTTTGCCAAGCAGCATGCACGATGCCGAGCCGCTTCGGCAGTTTTTGCATAAAATCCCGCCCCTTTGTGAGTCAATGATGATTCTGTCTTGCTTGATATTCTCCAGTTTCTTCCTGCATACGCTGCAGTCGTCCAAATTTGGACGATGGCCGGAGAGTGCCAGAAACCTCATTTGAAATAAAATATTTAAAACGGCTGGCGCTGTCTTTCCTCTGTCCAGTTCGGCTAAAACATGCTCAAAAAGATGAAAAAGCGACACCTGTTTGAAATTTTCCTCTATCCAATTGTAAATCAGCTCGGCCCAATAGCTGGCAAAGGCCGTTTTCCTGAAATCAGCCCGTATGGCGCTGAACGGCTGCTTTAAAACCGCCTCCTGCAGCACGGACAATCCTTTACGCCGGCCGGTTCCAGCCACTACCTCCAATAACGAAAAAAGCTCCAAAATGCCGCCAAACCGTTTGGTGCTCTTTTTAGCGGACTTTGCAATCAGAGACAGTTTGCCTCTCTTCAGCGTAAAAAAGGTGATGATGACATCAAAATCCCCATAATCCATCCGTCGGAGCAAAATGGCAGGCGAGGAAAAAACCGGCATGTGCTTAAATTCCAAGCAGCTTGGTGGCGATCATAAAATAAAAGAATACACTAATGATGTCGATAGCGGTTGTCACAAAGGGACCCGTCGCCACGGCAGGATCGATATTTATCCTGGCAAATCCCATCGGCACCAATGAGCCCACAAGTGCGGCGACGGACATCGAAGAAATAACGGCCAGGGCAACCGATATGGCTAGCGCCGCCATGCTGTATCGCAACTGGGCGACACTACCGATGAGAGCTCCGTAAACAAGACCTAAAATAACGCCGATGGAAAGCTCCTTTAAAACCACGGACCAGATATCCCTGACATTGAGACGCCCGGTTGCCAGTCCCCGGACCACAATCGTGGAAGACTGGGTGCCGATGTTTCCGCCCATCCCCATGATCACGGGTATAAAAGCGGCCAGGTATGCATATTTCAAAATACTGTTCTCAAATTTACCGATGATAAAAAAAGCGAAGATACCGCCGATGCAGCTTGCAAACAGCCACGGCAGGCGAATCCGGGTGCTTCTTAAAATCGACTTGGTTTCGACAAATTCTTCACCCACACCAGCCATTTTCAATATATCTTCCGTGGCTTCTTTTCTGAGGATATCGATGACATCATCCACCGTAACAACACCCACCAGCCGGTTGGAGTCATCAACCACGGGAACTGCCAGAATATCGTAGCGCGCAACGATTCTAGCAACTTCTTCCTGGTCCATGTCGGTCTGGACGGAAAAGACATCCGTGCTCATAAAGTCCCTGAGTGGTGTTTCAGGGGCAACCACAACGAGCTGGCGCAGGGAGCTGACACCAACCAGTTTGCCGTATTCATCAACCACGTAAAGATAAAATGCCATCTCTACATCTGAATGTTCTTTTTGCAGCGATTCGATGGCTTCTCTGGCGGTGACATCCTCTTTTAAGGCGATGAAATCGGGAACC
>CALZJV010000369.1 GCA_945787595.1 uncultured Desulfobacterales bacterium
CGGCATCACGTCCACGATCATAACCCCCCGGGAATAGGCCTCGGCAATTCGTCGATTAAAAGGGATTTCCAATAGAACGGGCAAATTTTCACTGTTTGCATATTCTTTGACTTTATCGTCTCCGATATCAGAGCGATTAATGACCAGCCCGCAAGGAATATTAAGAATCCTGGCAGCACCTACCGCCAGTTTCAGGTCGTGAAGACCAAATGGTGTCGGTTCGGTCACCATCAAAATAAAATCAGCCGGCTTCATGGTTTCGATTACCGGGCATGAAGTACCCGGTGGGGCATCCACAATGGTGAGTTTTGCCGGATCAGTATAAGATAACACTTCTTTAATCAAAGGTGGCGACATGGCTTCGCCCACTCTCAATTTCCCGTGGATGAATTCGACGCCGTTGCGATGACCTTTTTGGAGGACGCCCAGTTCCCGGCCTTTTTCCGCAATGGCATCTTCAGGACAGACCGCCATGCAGCCGCCGCAACTGTGGCACAATTCCTCAAAGGGCAAAACCGTTTCACCAACGACAACAATGGCTTTAAACTCGCATATGTCTCCGCATTTTCCGCACAGCGTGCATTTGTCCATATCAATTTCGGGAACCGGAGTGGTAACGGTTTTAGTGCGGTCGAAAACCGGATGAATAAATAAGTGGGCATTGGGCTGTTCGACATCACAGTCCAGCAACTGGACGTTTGAACCAATGGACAGCGCCAGATTGGTAGCCACCGTCGTTTTTCCGGTTCCTCCTTTTCCGCTGGCGACACTGATAATCATAGGTATACTCCGTCGATGGTCTTAAAACTGATGTCTGCCATCCGTTTAACCCGCCGAAACGGGCATCATTTCTTGCGGATTCATCGGTGACTGCTTTTAAATCGAGCCTTGGGGATCTGTTCCGAACTCCCGGATGATTTCAACCACTTTTTTCTCAAGGTAGCTGATAGCGGATGCCAACCTGTCGTTTGAAATCGTTTCGATATCTTCCGATAGGTCCTCAATGACTTCTTCCTCCAATCCGGTTGTCCGATGAACCAAATACGTATCAACCAGTTCCTGGTTCCTCAATAGTCCGCATCCTCCTGCCGCCCCCAGGAATTCATCCTCCACAAAAATGGGCACTACAAATTTCATTAGACCAGCATCGCATTCGTCTAGGACTGTTTTCCGAGTCTTGGTCGTCCGGGCGGCGATATTCTGATGGGCAACCGCACAGATGAATTCCTGACCCTTATCGGTTTCCCTGAGTGCCGGACAGAGCCGGTTGGCCCATTTTTTAAAATCAGTAATCCTTATGCCTGCCACATCATACACAGCGGCATTAAGTCCTGATTGCCGGTTGATTTCTTTCTCAATCTCGACCCATTTCTCAGTGGGCATAATGTCGACCAGTTTCATTTTCTCTTTCTCCTTGGCTTTCAGATAGCGGGACTTTGATGAATTCGACCTCGCATTGTAACGCTCTATCCGGCGCTTCCTACACCAGTACCCCTACCCCCCATACCTCTGCCGCCCATGCCCCTGCCACGTCCCATGCCTTTTCCTTCCGTCCCGGCATGTGCCGATGTGTTGGCTTCGGTGGTGGGGGTTAGCTGGCCGTTTTTCATTTTATCGATAATGCCTTGAACAGTGCCGGCTTGACCGACGTACACTTGAACTCCTGCAGCAGACAGCGTTTGCATCGCATTGGGGCCGCAATGCCCGGTAATCAAAGCTTTGGCTCCTTTGGTGGCAATAAATTGGACCGACTGAATCCCGGCCCCGCCGCCCAGGGCGGCATTATCGTTGTCGAAAACTTCAAAATTCATGGTGTCTGTTTCGATAATTAGAAAATAGCGGCACCTGCCAAATCGAGGATCCAGCTGGGCGTTCAAATCTTTTCCGGAAGAGCTGACGGCTAATTTCATAATTTGGCCTCCTTCAGTAATTTAAGATCCGTTTTCTAAATAATTATTCTAATCGCAAACAACAGATTAAGTATGCTATTGTTACCTATTCAGTAACCCTCAATCCAAAATCATAAATTAAACAACTAAATCCGACGGCCTTCCACATCGACTTTCCGGGCGGCTTTAAGTTCACCGCTTTTAAATGCTTTTTTCAGTTGAATTCGATAATAGTAATCTTCTTCGAATTCTTCCATTAAGGTCAATTCGTAAGAGGATTTCGGCAATATCTTAAAAAGATCATTACGGGTATCCGGATCACTGCACAAAATTTCGAGTCGCTCGCCGGGTTTTATGATTTTAAAAACCTGGCTAACTTTCAGAAGTGAAAAAGGAATGATGGCTCCTCGAAGATCGAGTCTATGTTGTATACCTTCTGCCAAAATAACACCTCTAAAGGGTTCTCCCCCTCTTTTTAGCAAATTAGATGCCAGTCCGGATCATTTCATCATAGCGCTCGGAAAAAGATGGTGCGGCAGGTTAGAGCTCACGAATTAGCGGTTCAGATTTGAGGTGAACCCCGAACCTTTGAACGCTTACAAAAAAAGCTTGCCATCAAATTGTTAAACTGTTAAAAAATATCTTTTAACATGTGTTAAAATTTAACAGGGGAAACCTTCATGTTTGAACAGGAATTAAACGAATACTGGAGAACCGTCGTCAATACGATCCAGGATGGGGTCATGATTGTAGATACCGACGGCACTATCATTTCCGCGAATAAGGCTCTTGAAAAAATATCCGGTTATACACGCAATGAGATGATCGGCAAGCCCTGCTCGATTTTAAACTGCGATATCTGCGAAATTGCTTTTGAAGGCTCGGGCGATCATTGGTGCGTTTTGTTTAAAACCGGCAACCTTGATATGCGCCGGTGTACCTTTATAAGAAAAGACGGCAGCTATATTCAGGTGCTAAAGAATGCCTCGTTGCTCCATGACAACTTGGGAAAAGTCATGGGGGCGGTAGAAACCGTAACGGACATTTCTGAAATTGTTGAAAAAGATAACCAGATTGCGGCATTCCGACGGGAACTCAGATCGCAGGATGGTTTTCATGGATTGCTGGGAACCTCGGCTCTCATGCAGCAGGTCTTTGATCTGATCACCAACGCTGCCCGGTCCGATGCGCCGCTGATTATATTCGGTGAGAGCGGGACCGGAAAGGAATTGGCTGCCGGCGCCATCCATAATATTAGCGGCCGCAGAAGAAAACCTTTTGTCAAGGTAAATTGCGCCGCCTTGACGGAATCGCTTCTGGAAAGCGAGCTTTTCGGTCATGTCAAAGGCGCTTTTACCGGAGCTTTGCGGAATCGTGAAGGCAGATTTGAAGCCGCCAGGGGCGGAGACATCTTTTTGGATGAAATCGGGGACCTGCCTTTGTCAATTCAGGTCAAGCTGCTGCGGGTGCTGGAAGAGAAAATCATTGAGCGCGTGGGCGATAACAGACCCGTTGCGGTTGATGTAAGGATTATATCGGCCACCAACCGGGATCTTAGAAAGCTGGTAGATCAAGGAGCTTTCAGGGAGGATCTCTTTTACCGGATTAACGTAATTCCGATAACCGTGCCGCCTTTGAGAGAACGACAGGGGGACATCCCTTTGTTGGCCGAATCTTTCTTTCGCAGAATCGAACTGAAAAGCGGCAAAAAAATTCAAGGTATCACCAATGAAGCCATGGAAGTACTGATGGTGTACGCCTGGCCCGGAAATGTCCGAGAACTCAAAAGCGCCTTTGAGTATGCCTTTGTTACCTGCCAGGAATCCATGATCCAGCCTTATCACTTTCCGCCAAATATTTTCCAGCAACGAAACCCGTTAAAAACCAAGATAAAAGCACCCATCAACCGTGAGGAAATGAAGAAAAAACAGCTTCTCGAAGCGCTGGAAACAGCTGAGGGCAACCAGTCCAGGGCCGCGAAAATTTTAGGGATTTCCCGAGTCACGGTCTGGAACCGGATGAAGCGATACGGAATCACAGCGCAGCGCAGAATCGACAGCTAGATCGTGGCATACAATTTGCAGATAATACCGGCCATAGGGGCTTTGCCCGGCATTTGCCTCCTTGTGCGCCGACTACCCTCGATCTGTAAATCGGCCCTGCGGGATAGGCCTGTAGGGGCGAAATCCTTATCACCATAACCCGGACACGCCGGTTGCAGCGAAGCGTAAATCCCGTTTTATCGGGGAATTGACTATTGAAAATATTCAATCATTTTCATAACTACTGCAACATCTTAAAAGGAGGAAGAAGAAATGGCCCTGATGACACCGGAACAATTTGAAGAGAGTTTAAAAGAGTTGAAGCCAAGAGTGTTTATGAATGGAAAACTGGTAGATAGTATCCTGGAAAACAAGAATACACGAACCGTCGTAGAAGCGAATAAAGCCAGTTATGCCTGGGCCCTGGACCCGAAATATAAGGATATTATGTCCTGTTGGTCACCGCTTATCGATGACGTCATCAACCGTTATACCCACGTCAGCACCGGCATTGATGATCTGGTTAAAAAGGCCGAAGCCGGCACCTTTACCGCCGAGATGCTGGGAACGTGCATCTACCGGTGTGTGGGTTATGATGCTTTTCACTCCCTGGCCGCCACCTGCTGGGAGATGGACCGGGATTTGGGCACGGAATATCATCCCCGTTTCTTGGAATATCTCAAAATGGTGCAGCGAAAAGATCTATCCGTGGCCGGAGCTCTCACCGAGCCACGGGGCAAGCGCAGCCAGAAGACTTTGGACTGGCCCGATCCTTATCTATCCCTGAAACTGGTGGATAAAAACAAAGACGGCATCGTGGTGCGCGGCGCCAAGATTAATATCAGCGGTGCCTTTGCCAGCCACGAGCTGGTGGTGCTACCACAGGCGGCCCATTTCGAGGGCGAAGAAGATTACGCCATAGCATTCGCCATCCCCACGGATGCAGAAGGTATCACCTATGTGTGCCAGTATTCGCCTTATTCGGCTGAGAGGGATGCGGCCGATGATCTCGAGGAACTCGGAAACCCTGTCTTTGGTCAAAGAGAGACATCCATGGTCATCTTCAATGACGTCTTTGTGCCCTGGCAAAGGGTTTTCCACTGCGGGGAGTATAATTACTCCCTGAAGCTGGTGACGCGCTTTGCCAAAACCCACCGCATGACCTGCGGCGGCACCTGCAAGGTGGGTTTTATGAATCAGATCATCGGGGCCTCAAAACTGATCCAGGAATACAAGGGACTTGAAAAAGCCGCCCACATCAACGACCAGTTGATGGAGATGGTGGTATTGCGGGAAACCGGCAGGGCCTGCGGCATGGCCTCTGCCACCAAAGGCGCGGAAGAACCCCCGGGTTCCGGAGTTTTTCTGCCCGATGAGTTGATGAGCAATGTTTCCAAGCTGAACATCTGCAATGCCTTCTGGAGGGTCATGGCCCTGGCCGGCGACATCGGCGGCGGCCTGATCGTGACGATGCCTTCTATGAAGGAGCTGCAAAATCCCGAAGTCAAAGATTACGTCAAGGAATTCTACAGCTTCGGTTCCGATGAGCCGACCGAGAATATTTTGAAGGCCCATAAACTTTTGCAGCACTGGGCGGCCGGCCAGCATGGCGTGGCCACCTGGCACGGCGCCGGTCCGGTGATGGCCAATAAGATCATGCTGCAACGGGTCATTGACTATGAGCACGACAAAAATATTGTCAAGCAAACTTTAAATCTGAAAGAAAAAAAGTAATGTGTGTATTAATTTCCTGTCAAAATTTCCGCCCCCATGGTACGATCTCCGGGAATTTCCTTGCAAAATCCGACGGTTCTTTTGTTAATCCTTTTTTCGAGATCAGGACATGGTATTGAACCAGTGTTTTGAGCCTGAGTTTCCGAAATTCATTCATGCCCATAAATTTATTTTTCCCTTTTTAATTCACAGTTGATAACAAAACGACTTTCAGGAAAAGTATAAAATGCAAAACAAGTCGTTTGCTGATTCGAAAAGCTTCATTCACCGAGTAGCTTCTTTTTACGGTACCGAAAGGTGTGGTGGTTGATATTTAAAAGCTTGGCGGCCTTGCTTTCATTACCTTTGGCAATTTTAAGCGCTTTCTCAATAAAGTGCTTTTCAAAGGATTGAAGCTGCACATCAAGATTAAGACCTTCAGGGGGAAGCGGGGGGAAGCCGGCCTGATCACTGACAGGAGCCTTATGTTCGTTTTGGGCATCTGAATCTATTCCCAGATCCACAGGTAAAAGCTCAGGCCCCTTTCCGGTCAGAACTGCCCTTTCCACAAGATTTTTTAATTCCCTCACATGACCTATCCAGTTATGAGCCAGCAAGACGGTTTCGGCGTCTGAGGAAATCCCGCTAAATTTTTTGCCGAACTTTTGG
>CALZJV010000370.1 GCA_945787595.1 uncultured Desulfobacterales bacterium
GGCAGGCTGACTGTCAAGCTGGGGTCCAGCAGCACCAGGTCCGGCAAAAGTTCATGCCCCCAGGCCCACACCTTGTTTCCCTGGCTGGTCGTGAATACGGCGGTTCGCGTGACTTCCGATCCGGTTCCCGCAGTTGTGGGTATCAGGATCCTTTTCAACCCGGGTTCGGGAAATGGACGGGCGCAGAGGGCATAATCTTCTACCGCAATCTCATCTTCTGCAATGACTGCGGCAAGTTTGGCGACATCGAGGGCCGATCCTCCCCCTATTCCGACTATAAAGGGGTGATTAAGCCGACGCAACAGCTGGGCCAGCTTGTCGATGATGGCGGCATGAGGTTCGCCCGCCAACTCACTGAAAACCGTCAGATCATATCCGGGTCGCTCCAACACCGATCGGATACGATCCAGGATGCCGGCTTTGATGACGCCGGAATCACTGACCACCACGATTTCGCAGGTTTCCCGGTCCAACTCGGCAATGTCTTCTGCCAGTTGTTCGACCCGGTCGATGCCGAATGAAACGGCGTTGATGCCCAGGAAAGAAAATGGATTCATTTAAGGCTCCTAAATATTTTTTTTAAAGATGACGTTACTATATTGAGGACAATTGAGGTTCAAATTGCAAGTTGCAGAGTATACAGCATCTGATAATAGTTTCAAATCAAAAGGAACCAAATTTTGTTTTGTTTGACAGTTACTTAGCAATTTTGCTATTAAAGTTTATAGGTGCTGTATAAACCTTAATCACCGAAAGAATACTTGTTCTGAAAGTCCTTTTTCAAATTGATACGCATCCGGCACTCTCCTCTGACTCTGATTTGGATTGACCTGATTCTCAAAGCAATGATTACAGCTTAATATTCCTGATTAAGTTTTTATGAATATACCGTCTTGGATTTCTATATGCATATGTTTTTTAAACTAGTAAGGAGTAGAATTATGTCCTGCAATAAGCGCTGTTCATACCTGATGGCATTATTTACCGTAATTTATCTTTTCTTCAATATACCCTTGATCGAAGCCGCTTCTTATAAAATTTTGGTCGTGATGAGTTATGAAAAAGAAAATCCATGGTGTATACAAATAAAAGAGGGAATTAATTCTGTTTTAGCAGGCAACAGTGATATAAAATACTTTTATATGGACACGAAGAAAAATTTTGAGGGCGGTGTCCGCAAGGCCAAAGAAGCTTATGAATTATATAAACGATTCCGGCCAGACGGTGTCATCGCAGCTGATGATAACGCCCAGAGCATGTTTGTATTACCCTATTTAAAGGATAAAACTGAAACTCCGGTAATGTTTTGCGCTGTGAACGATGAACCTAAAAAATATGGTTACCCAGCTTCAAATGTATCAGGGATATTAGAACGCGATTTTATCAGCGAATCAATTGCGTTTGCAAAACAGCTTGTCCCTTCGATTAACACGGTCGGATTTCTTGCCAAAGACAGCCCTTCCGGTCAGGCGATACGAAAGCAGGTTGAAATTGAATCGCACACCTATTTAGCAAAATTCGCAGGTTTCAAATTAGTGAAAACCATCAAAGAGACTCTCGCGGTGCTCGCAGAGTATAAGAAGACATGTGATGTTTTATTTATTACTTCTACCAACGGCATCTTGGATACTGACGGTAAACCATTAGACAATCAACAGGTAACCAAGACCGTAGCAAAATACTATAAAAAACCTTTGATTGGCGCCAACGATTTTCATGTGAGATACGGGGTTTTATGCGCGGTTGTCAAATCGGGCAATGCTCAGGGAAGAATGTCGGCAGAGATGCTGTTAAAAGCGATAAAGGGCACAGCCATCAAACATATTCCTATAACTGTAAATAAATACGGCAGACGAATGTTAAATGTAACGGTGATGAAAGAACTGGGGATTAGACCTAAACGAAGGGTTTTAGTCGGCACGCAATTGGTAAAAACATCTGAAAATAGCAAATGATCGAGGCATCTTAAACGAGCTCCATTTTTCTTCGATCCCTAAATTTCCGCTGAAAGAGGCCTAAATGAATCGCATCGCACAATTATTCAAAGGAAGCATTATCAATAAGGTAATTTTATTGATTGCTTTTATCATAATATCAGTTGGGACCATTCTAGCGGTAAACACAATATCCTTTTTTTATGTGAAAGAATCACTGGAGCTGATCATTGACCGTGATGTCGGACAGGTAATCGAGAATACGACCATCAATGAAAATTTAAGAAATGCGATTGTTGTGCGCGACCTGTTGATCAATACGTTTACTGAACGCAAAAATACTTTAGCGCAGGAGAAAAGTCGACTTATCGATGCGATAAAAGCGGACATAAGATCCTTAAAAATAGATGAAACTACCTCAAAAAAGATTTTTCAAGAATACATTAAAAAGTTAAATAAGCTATTCGATCAATGCGCAGCGATAAATGGAATTTTAGAAGAAATAAATGCCACCGAAAAATCACTGGATATCCAGCTGTCTATTTTAGATGGGATCGTGGTTGAAAAAGAATTGACAATTGCGGTTGAAGACAGCGAAGAAGCCGAATCAATAAAACAATTATCTATAATGCTACCGGGATATCGTGAAATTTATTTTGAAATAATTTTTGAATTAATCAACATGAAGCATGCACATTTAGAGACCAATGAGATTAATCAGAAACATGAGCAAAAAATACTATCCTTATTGGAAGAGTTTGACATCGGGCTCCGCGCAATCCCAATTGCTTGGAAAGACATCGTTCCCTACGTCCGAAATCTGGTGGAATTGACGTTACGATATAAATCCCAAGTCGCCAAAATTTTTGAAAGCATGCGAAAATTTAATGATCACCTTGGTGTTTTAAAACTTATAGAAAAACAGATGGTTGCTGAAACTTCGATGATCAATAATCAGATCATCAAAAAAACTTCCGCTATTCGCAGAGACACCTCAAAAAACATCACGTCAAGTATCAAAACCACAACATTTTTGTCCAGCATCATCATTTTAATCCTTGGTGTTTTAGGCGTATTTACCGTGAGACTGGTTCAGCCGATCAAAAGGTTAAGTATTGGGGCTGATAAAATTGGGGCTGGAGATCTAAATTTCAACGTTAAAATAGACTCAAATGATGAAATTGGACATCTTGCCGAATCCTTTAATCATATGACCCATAATTTGCGTGAAACGACTGTTTCCAAGGAATATGTTCAAAATATTTTAAAAAGTATGAATGAATCTTTGATCGTATTAACCCCGCAAGGCAACATCCAAACGGTAAATCAGGCTACCTGCGACCTATTAGGTTATAAAGCAGAGGAACTTGTCGGAGAACATGTCGGAAAAATAATTGGCGAGACTGAAGGAAGAAACATTACAAAGAAAAAATTGAATCATAAATCGGAGGTTGAAAAGTCAGTTCGGCAACGATTTATAATAAATAGTGAAAATACGGTTTTAGGTAAAGACGGCCGCGAGATTCCGGTACTTTTTTCTGCTTCTGCCATGTCAGATAAAGATGAAAACATTCAAGGGATGGTTTGCGTCGCTACTGACATCACTGAGCGCAAGCAAGCCGAGGTGGCTCTGAAAGTCAGTGAATCCAATTATCGTGAACTGTTTAATGCAGAACCGGATGCAATTATCATTACGGATGCCGAAACCAAACGCATAGTGGATGTCAACCCGGCTGCCTTGAAGCTTTATGGTTACGGCTATGATGAAATGTGTGGGCTTCAGGCGGTGACCCTATCGGCCGACCCGGAAAGAGCTGTAAAGCATATCCGACAAGTTTTGTCGGAAGACTCGTTTGAAGGAACCCGGGAGATTGTTCAGGGCTTGCACAAAAGCAAAGATGGTACCGTATTTCCGGTGGAAGTTGGACACGGAATTTACACCCGCGACGGTCGTAAAATGATCTGTGCCGTCATGCGAGATATCAGCAAACGCAAACGGATAGAAGAGGAGCTGGCTGCGGAAAAAGAACGCCTAACCGTAACCTTGCGAAGTATCGGCGACGGGGTTATTTCAACCGATTTACTAGGAAATATTATTTCAGTTAACCAAGTGGCAGAAGAGCTGACGGGTTGGAATGAAAATGAAGCCATTGGCAAGCCACTTCCCAATGTTTTTCATATCGTAGATGAGTTTAATCGCAAACGTTGTGAAGACCCTGTGCGCAAAGTAATGCAAACCGGCGGGGTTGTCGGTCTTGCCAATAATACCATCCTCATCGGCAGGGATGGAAAAGAACATGTTATTGCAGATAGCGGTGCGCCCATAAGGGATAGCCAAAATAAAATTATCGGTGCGGTCTTGGTGTTTCGAGATATTACTGAAAAACGGAAAATGGAAGCGGAGCTTGTTAATGCCCAAAAACTTGAATCCTTAGGGGTCTTAGCCGGAGGTATTGCGCATGATTTCAATAACTTTTTAACGGCGATCATCGGCAACCTGTCGCTGGCTAAGATCGATTCCAAGCCTGGTGATCAAGTCCTTGTCCTGCTGAACGAAATGGAAAAAGCCTCTTTACAAGCTAAAAATCTCACCCAACAGCTACTTACATTTTCAAGGGGGGGTGAACCGGTCAAGAAATTTGTCAACTTGACTGAGCTGGTCAAAAATTCAGCGACCTTTTCCTTGAGAGGGTCTAATGTCCGGTGCGAATTTTCCATCCCGCAAGATTTGCTGCCGGTCGACGTCGATGAGGGCCAAATTGGTCAAGTCATAAATAACTTGGTTCTCAATGCCGATCATGCCATGCCGGAGGGAGGCATCATTGAAATTTGTGCTGAAAACATCACTTTAACGGCAGACAGTGAATTTTCTCTACCGGCAGGTCCATACCTTAAAACATCATTTCGGGACCACGGTGTCGGAATAGGCCCGGATCACCTTCCCAAAGTTTTCGATCCTTATTTTACGACCAAACAAAAGGGCAGTGGTCTTGGGCTTACGGTCGCCTATTCTATTATTGATAAACATAACGGTCGCATGACAGTAGAATCTGAGCTTGGCCATGGCACCACCTTTACGATTTATTTGCCTGCTTCTGAGAAACCGGCAGGTCAACCAGCTGATGAAGAAAAACGCTTGTTTATTGGGAAAGGTAAAATTTTGGTAATGGATGATGAAGAATTTATCCGCGACCTTGCAGTTCAAATGCTAAGCAAAATTGGATATGAGGTATCGGTAGCCCATGACGGCAACGAAGCCATTGAGATGTACAGACATGCTCAAATAAGGGGGGAACCATTTGATACAGTGATTATGGATCTTACCGTTCCCGGTGGCATGGGCGGAAAAGAGGCTATCCGGAAGCTTAAAACATTAGATCCCAATGTCAAGGCGCTCGTATCCAGCGGCTATTCCAATGATCCCATAATGTCCAATTTCAGGGACTATGGTTTCCTGGGAGTTGTTAAAAAACCCTACCGGATTCAAGATATGAGTGACGCCCTGCGGGCCATGATAAAGGTAAAAACAGAATAAAGTCATCACTGGAGTCTTCAATTATTAAAGAGGTAAACTTTCGGCTTGCTTCTTTAGTTTCTTTTTCTTGCATGATTTCGCAAATCCGGAATGAATCACCAACCAGCTGGCATTTAGTTTTATGGAAATTTATCACAACTCAATGTCAACAGCCCATTCATAAATTCCGATCCGCTTCCATAGGAAACCCATACCAAACAAAAGCGTCATGGGTACCGCTATGTCTTGGGGATTTGAGGGACGGATTTGAGGGGTTGATCAAAAAATTCCAATTCGAATTTTATTAATCTTTTGATGGATTATACTCTGTCTTCAGCTACAGTAATTTTCAAATGGCACCGCCGGTCAGGTATATTCAATATCAATCACGTCCCAGATTACAATTATAAACGTCTTCAAAAGTCAAAGCCCAGAAAATTTATATGTTTCTTGCGAATATGAGTGGATATATTTGTGGCTAGCTGGACAAATATACAATAGAATCAGATTGTTGACCGAATTTGGTTGGGCACGTAATGTAAAATTGGCATTATACGTGGATTGGCCAGGGGAAACCCACAATACCCGGTAATTGTAAGTTTGTCCAGCAAATCCCAAAAAGATTACCGTTAAGGCAGGTTAATAGGATTACGGAGCTGGAATATCTGCGCAACGAAGATTTGCGAGATATCGGCTCCGAATAACCCTTAGAAATAAATAAATTTTGCTTTAACGACATTTTGGAGTTAGTTTCTATAACTATTTGATATAAAATAAGAAATTTAACACAATCACTCATAATTGTATCAACATTTCAGTGGGAACG